>JAIYEJ010000057.1 GCA_027487055.1 Methylotenera sp.
ACTATATTAAGCAAGGCGCTTTCCCCGGCTGTGTGGTTTTAGTAGCTAAAGACCAAAAGGTTTTTTATTCAAAAGCCTTTGGTAGCCATACCTACGCAGGTGGTATAAAAGAACAGCCCGATGATATATTTGATATTGCATCGGTAACCAAGATTATGGCTTCTACCATATCGCTGATGAAACTGGCCGGCGAAGGTAAGTTTGATGTAAATAAGCGCCTTGAAGATTACCTGCCTGAATTGAAAGGCACTAACAAAGGCCCGTTAAAGAACATTGACATACTTACCCACCAGGCACGCTTACAACCATGGATACCATTCTTTAAAAAGACACTAAGCGGCTCAGGGTACGTTGATGCTATATACAGCACCACCAAAACAGGAGAATTCACCTTAAAGGTTGCTGATGATATGTACATGCGTAAAAGCTATGTGGATACTATTTACAAAGCGATTATTGAATCTCCGTTGCTTTCAGAATCGGGATATAAATACAGTGATATGGGTTATTACCTGTTTAAGCTGATAATAGAAAAAGAAACAGACATGGCATTGCCCGATTTTCTTAACACTACGTTTTATAAGCCATTGGGCTTAGAAACAATGGGCTTTAACCCTTTAGAACGTTTTGAAAAAGACCGTATAATACCTACTGAAAACGATAAGATATTCCGCCACCAGCAAATACACGGTTATGTTCACGACCAGGGCGCAGCCATGATGGGCGGTGTATGTGGCCATGCCGGTATATTTTCTGATGCAAACGACCTTGCCATCATTCTGCAAATGCTTTTAAATAAAGGCGTATACGGTGGTGTAAGATATTTAAACGAAGATGTGGTAAAAGAATTTACCAAGTGTCAGTTTTGCAAAAATAACCGCCGTGCTATTGGGTTCGATAAGCCATCGCCTCCGGGAGAAGCAGGCCCTACATGCGATTGTGTTTCGATGTCAAGCTATGGCCACCAAGGCTTTACCGGTACACAGGTTTGGGCCGACCCTGATAACAATACTGTTTATATATTCCTATCAAACAGGGTTTACCCTGATGCTGAAAACAAGAAGATAAACAGCTTAGGCGTGCGCTCAAACATTCAGGAGGCTATTTACGATGCCCTACCCAGTGTTGTGCCGCAGGGTAGCACTAATTAGTCAAACAGCCCTCCACTACCCTCTTTTTCGTATAAGTATACCGGCACAGGTATGTCTAAGCCGCAACGTTCGTTTATACGTTGAATGGTGTACTTAATCAACTCAGGTGAGTGTAGCTCATCGTGTTGGTGCATAAAAAAGTAAAGGTGCGTTAAGCCCTCTTTTACCCATTTATCAATACGCTCTACCCATTCTTCAATACGCTGGTAGTCGGTTTTATGTAGCGAGTTGCCTACAAAACGAATAAATGCGGTAGGTGTGGTAAGGCGCATGTGGCAAACGTCGCGGCGGCCTGCCGTATCAGTAATAACAAAGCCCTTGCCTGCACTCTGTAACATGGCTGCCAAATTCGTAAAGTTATCGCCTACAAACCAGTCTGGGTGGCGCACTTCAACAAATAGTTCAAGGTCGGTGGGCAACCATTCTAAATACGATTGCAAAATATCAATCTTTGCGGGGCTAAAATTGGGGTGCATTTGCAAAAAGCAAGGCCCCAGGCTATCGCCGAATGCTGATATACCTTTCAAAAACTCATCGGTATAGTGTTTGCCCTTTTCTAAATTCATAGATATGCTGCTGCTTATCTTAGGACTAAACATAAAGTCTTTACCTGCCTTCTCTTTCCATATGGCCACAGTTTTCTCATCAGGTATTTTATAAAAAGTAGCGTTTAGCTCCAGGCAATTGAAATATTTGGCATACCAGTTTAAAAAGTCGGCTTCCTTTGTTTTAGGCGGATACAGCTTGCCAATCCAGTCTTTACGCCCCCATTTGGCACAACCAAAATAGAATACCGGATTCTTTTTACTTTTTACTGCCTTAAGAACCAGAGTTGTTTCTTTAGGGTCTTTAGGTAAGGTAAAATCAACCCTCTCCAGTTCTGCGGGACTTACACGTCCAAAATCCATACGCTCAATAATTTTATGCTTAAAGGTATGTATCTTTCGGCAATGATAAAAAGGCTTGCATTACCAATTTGTATTGTGTTGCTGGTGGCTATGCACCTTCCTTTTTTACAAGCCGACCCGGATGGCCTGTTAGCCTGGGGCAGCCGCGGCGCGTACACCGATGAAGGCCTTTATACCAGCCAGGTACGCAACTATATAAACCATGGCAGTTTTAATATAAATGAAACTGACGGTGTTGCCAAAGCCCCCTTATTTTCGGCCTACCTCCTACCCTTCTTCGCCCTGTTGGGCGCACACCTTTGGGTGGCACGGCTAGCCATTTTACTATTCTTTGCTTTTACACTGTACTGTTTTAGCCGCAAACATATAACACAACAATACCAACCCTTTGCAATAGGTATTATTGGCTTGCAGTACATGGTGTTTACCTACAGCCATTTTGCTATGGCTGAGATGTTGGCAGCATCGTGCATCATCTGGATTTTGCATTACTACCTAGCCTATGTAAAAACAGGAAGTAACATAGCAATAGCATATGCAACGTTGTTTGGTATGGCTACCGTTTTAGTTAAAACAAACCACCTATATGTAATGGGTATTTTACCTGCTGTATTGGGTATTACACTGCTATTGAGTATTATTAAAACCAGAATAGCCATACGCCAGAATGCTGTTGCTTTAGGCCTATCATTAGGCACTACCATAGCATCGGCCTTACTTACAATTCTGATTATTTACCTTCCTAATAAAGCTTTGTACCAAAAAATATACAACCAGGAAGTGAGTGGGAAGTTTGAG
>JAIYEJ010000345.1 GCA_027487055.1 Methylotenera sp.
AAGTATGCGCAGATGCATCAAAACCAGTCACAGTATAAACCGCTAATAAAAGACCTAATAAGAATGGAAATACCATACCTTCACTAGCTGGCCAAACACTACCTTCAGCACCAGTATAGTTAGTAAAAGTATATAGCCTAGAGAAATCAATAGGTGTTTGGTTGTAAGCTAACAAAGAGATTGTGAGCACCGCTGCAATAATCATAATCAAATAACCAGATAAGTCTGTGATTTTGGTTGTGAACTTAGGAAACCTATAAATTAGAATAGCTTGAATAGCAGTAAACAGCGAAATGTAGAAGATTTGATGGGCATAGCCAAAGCCAGAAGTATCCACTCCTAAAATAGGCAGTGCTAAACCTTTAAAAAAGAAGTCATACACACCAAAGTTAACGGATGCTACAACAAATATCAGACCAAGCAAATTAAACCAAGCGGTTACCCAGCCATAACCTTTACCTCCTAAAATAGACCCCCAGTGATAAAGGCCGCCTGCTGTTGGATATGCAGATGCAATTTGTGCCATCGCTAGAGCAACAATTCCAGCAAAAATGCCGCCTACTAACCAACCAATTCCAATAGAAGCACCACCTGCACCGCCGAGTGCTAAAGGAAATGCGCTGATACCGCCGGCTAAAATACAAATAATTGAAAATGAAATCGCAAAGTTAGAAAATCCACCCATATGTCGGTGTAACTCTTGTTCATAACCCATCTTTTTTAGTTCTGCGGCATCGTGATCTAACACCTGATTCGTATCGCTCATTTTTTACCCCTTTAAAAAATTAACTACAAATTGAAACTACAAGATAATAATTTTAATATTTTAAGAATTTAATCTAACGATTTTTAATATTCCACAATCATAAATTACATCATGATTATATGTTCATCATGCACTTAAACAAGTACCATTTTTTTATCTTGGTAGATACCATTTGCGCCTAGGATAAAAAATGTCGCATAATGGAATTGTTCGGGTTTTTGGGGTGTCGACATGGGTTATCATTATCAAGTTGGTACACAGACTTATCAGTTTGTTGATTTGAAGGCTGTGCTCGCAAAAGCAACACCTGCTAGATCTGGCGATTATTTAGCTGGCGTGGCGGCAGAAACCTATGCAGAGCGCATGGCAGCGCGGATGTGTTTGGCGCAAATTCCACTTAAAACTTTCTTGCAAGACTTAATTATTCCCTATGAATCCGATGAAGTTACTCGTTTAATTATCGACACACATGATAAAGATGCTTTTGCTGAGATTAGTCATTTAACGGTGGGTGATTTTCGCGATTGGTTACTTTCTGATTTTGCAGACACTACTTCATTAAAACGCATTTCAAATGGCATTACACCTGAAATGGCGGCGGCGGTGAGCAAGCTCATGCGTAATCAAGATTTGATTTTGGTCGCTAAGAAATGCCATGTCACCACCGCTTTCCGAAACACAATTGGCTTACCAGGGCGTCTTTCTGTGCGCTTGCAACCCAATCACCCGACTGACGATATGCGTGGTATTGCGGCATCTATGCTCGATGGATTACTCTATGGTGCTGGCGATGCGGTCATCGGTATTAATCCAGCGACTGATAGCTTGCCTGCATTGATGGATTTGTATTATTTGGTGGATGAAGTTATTAATCAGTACGAAATCCCCACGCAGTCTTGCATACTCACCCATGTCACCAATCAAATTCAGCTCATTGAACGTGGTGCACCTGTGGACTTGGTTTTTCAATCCATCGCTGGTACTGAAAAAGCAAATAAAAGTTTTGGTATTGATATTGCGTTACTAAAAGAAGCACAATCTGCGGCGCTGTCACTGAACAGAGGAACAGTTGGCAATAACGTCATGTATTTTGAAACTGGCCAAGGATCTGCGCTGTCTGGTAACGCTAATTTTGGAGTCGATCAACAGACCTGTGAAGCCCGTGCTTATGCGGTTGCAAGGCATTTATCTCCGCTTTTAACTAATACAGTTGTGGGCTTTATTGGCCCAGAATATTTGTATGACGGCAAACAGATTATTCGCGCTGGGCTAGAAGACCATTTTTGCGGCAAGTTGTTAGGTGTACCACTGGGCTGTGATGTGTGCTATACAAACCATGCTGAGGCTGACCAAGATGATATGGATACCTTAATGACGCTACTTGCCACAGCTGGCCTCACTTTTATTATGGGCATTCCGGGTGCGGATGACATTATGTTGAACTACCAAACCACTTCTTTTCATGATGCATTATATCTGCGTAAAGTGCTTGGCCTGAAGGCTGCGCCAGAATTCGAGATATGGCTTAAAAAAATGCAGATTATGGATGCCAGCGGGCATGTGCGGCCTATCGAGCAGGCGCATCATATGCTGCAAAATATGCCTAAACATCTATTAAGCGCAGCGTAACGTGAAAAAATGACTGAAAAATCGAAACAAATCGTCCATACCGATGCTTGGCATCAACTTAAAAGTTTCACGCGTGCACGTATCGCTATTGGTCGCGTAGGCAGCAGTTTGCCTACCAAAGAAGTGCTGGATTTTGGATTAAGTCACGCCATGGCTCGCGATGCCGTGCATTTGCCTTTGGATATCAATGCGCTCGAAAAAAATATTCAAGCTCAAGGGTTTAGTACCTTACGTGCCAAAAGTATGGCGGCTGACCGCGCGACATATTTATTGCGCCCTGACTGGGGACGGCGATTGCAAGAACAAAGTCTTGTAAATCTACAAAATTTATCGCAACCAAAACCAATTGATTTTTTAATTGTTGTGGGTGATGGTTTGTCTTCACTTGCAGTTGCACGCCATGCTGCGCCTTTACTTGCAGAAATGCGACACTATTTACCGAGTGATTGGCATACAGGTCATGTAGTAATTGCCTCGCAGGCTCGCGTCGCCATTGGGGATGAGATTGGTCAAGCATTGAGCGCAAAAATGGTTGTCATGCTCATTGGTGAGCGCCCTGGCTTAAGTTCGCCCGATAGTCTCGGTATTTACCTCACTTATAACCCCAAACTTGGGTTAAGTGATGCAGATAGAAACTGTATCTCAAATGTGCGGCCAGAAGGTTTGCAGTATGATGCAGCGGCAAAAAAATTGATTTGGCTTGCTAAGGAAGCGATGCGTATAAAGGTTACAGGAGTTGCGTTAAAAGATGAAAGTGATGTGCTAGAAATTGGCACACAGACAAAACTCACTTAATGCAAGTGATGCAGTTCTAGGTCGCGTAATTTAGGTGCAAATTTAGCAGTAAGGCCTACAACCCCAAGTGTCATTAATCCACCAAAAATAACCGAAGGCACTAACCCCATTAAGCGTGCCGCCACGCCAGATTCAAACGCGCCAATTTCATTAGATGACCCAATAAATACGCCATTAATTGCGGAAACACGGCCACGCATGGCATCTGGCGTGGCTAACTGTAAAATTGTTTGCCTCACTATTATAGATACACCATCAAAAATGCCAGACAAAAATAAGAGTAACCCTGCCATCAAAACGCTTGAGCTCAGTCCAAAACCAATGATGCAAACACCAAAACAAGCAACAGAAAACAAAAGCCAGCGACCTGCGTGTAAGTTAATGGGATGGCGTGCGAGCCATAGCCCAATGATGATTGATCCCGTACCTGGGGCGGCACGTAGCATGCCTAAACCTTCGGGTCCGATTTTATAAATATCATGTATAAATGCAGGCAACATTGCTACTGCGCCACCAAAGAGTACAGCAAACATATCGAGTGATAAAGCCCCTAACAAAATTTGATTTTTAAATACAAAGTCCAAGCCTTCTTTAATGCTAGTGAATACTTTTGGCGCTTCTGAGATGGCTGGCGGTTCTTTAATTTTGAGCATGAGCATCGCGAGTGCTGCCCCAAAACACAGTAGAGCCGCCACTTGGTAGGCGATTGTTTTATTCGCAAAACCGACCAATAAGCCACCTAAAATTGGACCTAATACAAGCCCAATTTGAAACATGGCGATACTCAAACCTGTGGCTTTAGCAAAACTTTTTCTGGGGATAATAATGGCGAACAAAGTGGTAAAACTGGGTGAAATAAATGCACGTGCAATCCCTGTAAAAGCAACCGAACCATAAATCCAAATGGTCGCGCTAGTGCCAAATTTACCGCTTGCAATGGCGACTAACAACATTGCATTAATCATTAAAAGCAAAGCCGCTAGCTGCCCAAATCCCCGGCGTGAGTAATGGTGATCTACAGCGTGACCAGCAAACAATGCTGATGCAAAATACGGTAGTGCTTCTGCGAGACCAATTAAGCCTAAAGAAAGCGGATCTCGCGTGATTTCATAGATGTGCCAGCCAACGGCAACCGCCATGATTTGATAGGCCAATACCATTTGGATACGAAAAGCTAACAGCTTGGTAAAAGCGAAATTTTGAGACTTCAGGAGATTAAGAACGGCGAGTTGCATACAGCCATTATAAAATTAAACTGCGGTTAAAACGAAAGTGTATATAATTTAGTTAAAATAAATGGGGTTGAATTTATGTTTTTTAGCTAAAACCTAGTTAATTAAAATAGATAGTCAGGTAAATATTTGCTAGTATATACAGAGTGCAGTGAATAAGGCAGTAAGACTATGCAAGTAGTCCGATGAGTCGTCGTTGACCTAGTGTGACTCTGCCGATATAGATTAGGCGCACCACCCTCTCTACAAGTAAGTGCATTATCAAATAGATAAAATAAAAAAACTTAACTGCCAAATGAGCCCCTTTTATTCCCTCAAATTAGCGTTTAGTTTTTGTTTGACTTTTCTTTTAATTGCCGCCAATTGCGCACATGCAGATCAGAATAAAATTATTACCGTATATGTGACTGTAGACTGGGAAGGCGTTTCCCTTGAGCAAGAAAACATTGTGACGATGCAAGCATTTCGCAAAAAATTCCCGCATATTCCAATGCTGCAATTGCTTAACCCAGTTTATTTTTTACGCGGTCATCCTAACAATTTAGTGCTCAGTAATATAATCAAATCTACATTTTTACCGACTGACACACAAGGTTTGCACCTGCATGCGTGGAAATCGCTAGTGACTTATTGCGGCATCCCATACCAAAATAGTCATTCATTTGCGGATACCAATGAGGCCTGCACTGAATCAGACTGTGGTTACACAGTGAGTTTAGAATTCGCATATTCACAAAAAGAGTTAACCAAACTTATCGCATGCAGTAGTGATGTGCTTGTTGAAAATGGCTTTGCAAGCCCAAAGCATTTTAGAGCGGGCGGCTGGCAACTTGGGCCCAAGCTTATGGCTGCACTACAAAATAATGGCTTTATTTGGGATAGCTCAGTTACCGATGCAAATTTACTTACCACGCGTTGGCATGATGAAAGTGGCATGGTTAAAATGTTACGCCAACTACACCCCAACAGCATGCCGCTAGACCAACCTTATGCAGTATCGCCCATTTTGATGGAGTACCCCAATAACGCGAGTTTGGCCGATTACACCAGCACTAAACAAATCGTGAGCATGTTTAAACAATTGCTAATTGCTAAAAAAAATGTGATGGTGTTGGGCTTTCACCAAGAAACCGCGACAGATTATTTAAATCGATTAGAACAAGCGATTCCACAAATTGAAGCAATCGCCAAAGAAATTGGCGTTGAAATCAATTGGGTAAGTCAGTAGCTATTTTGTACCTAAATTTATAGCTTTGGCACACGCCACAAATAACAGCTGGCCGCGCTGCGGTAAGGCTGCCATGATTCGCCAATCTGTTTAAGCGCTTTGGGCGTGGGCGCTTCTGCCAAGCCTTTCAGCCTTTTGTAACCTTCGCGCACGCCAAGGTCATCTACTGGCAAAACATCTTGGCGTTCTAGCGTAAAAATAAGCATCATTTCGACTGTCCAACGGCCAATGCCTTTTAGCATCACTAAGCGTTCTATTAAAGCTTCATCCGTCATTTCGTCTGCTTCTTCACGACTTGGAATCATGCCGTTCAGCTTGGCTTCTGCGATGCCTTGCAGCGTTTCTATTTTTCTGCCAGAGAAGCCGCAAGCGCGTAAATCATCAAAGCGCGCTTTACTTAAAGCTTGTGAGCTCGGGAAAACGCCTCCAAATTGCGCAATAAAGCGCTGTAAAATGACATCACCCACTTTTGTGCTAAGTTGTTGATACGCGACCGCGCGCGCTAGCGCTTCATAAGGTTCACGCTCAGTTTTTGTTTGCAGAGTGCATGGCCCAATCTGTTGAACAAGTGCTGCCCAATCAGCGTCTAATTTACTCAAAAACTGGCTAGCTAAATTGTATTGTGTTTTTTGCATATAAATATTGTAAGCTTAAATACGGAATCTAAAAATAAAGTATAGATAGATGACAGAATTATTCACCGAACAGCTTGATCAAACCATTCAAATTGGGGATGGCGCTTATTTCTTGCGTGGTTTTGCGTTGCCTGTTGCCAATGTTATTTGTACCATGTTAATGCAACATTTTAAAGACTATCCACCACAACAAATGATGACGCCCATGGGCTACCCAATGTCGGTTAAAACGACAAGTTTTGGCAAATTTGGCTGGGTAGGCACGCCGCGAGGTTATGGATATTCTGAAGTGGATTTAATCACAAAAAAGGCCTGGTCGCCAATACCTGAAGCTTTTTTGCAGTTGGCACAAGGCGTTGCGAAAGAAGCGGGTTATTCGGACTTTGTACCAGATACTTGCTTGGTGAATGTGTACGCCATTGGCACTAAAATGGGCTTACATCGTGACCAAGATGAGCTGGACTTTAGCCAGCCCATCGTGTCGGTGTCTTTCGGTATCCCTGCTACTTTTTTGTTTGGGGGTGCTAAACGCGGCGATAAAACAATAAAAATCCCACTTACACATGGTGATGTGGTGGTGTGGGGTGGCAAATCGCGTTTACACTATCATGCAATCAAGCCCCTAAAGCCCAATGACCATGAGGTGCTTGGGCCATGCCGAATTAACTTAACGTTTAGAAAAGCGCGTTAATATAATTTATAAGCCTAGTTTGGCTTTGATTCTTAACCAAGTTTGGCTGATGATATTGCCATCTAATTTGTAGTGTTTGTATAGGGGTTGTTTCACTTCCCAGCTTGCTTTTAAGCCTGCAGGAAAAGTCACCAAATCGCCTCTGCCAAAACTTACAGGGGCGCCACCTTCTGGGGTAATCACGCATTCACCTTCTAAAATATAGGCAACTTCTTGCTCTAAAAAAACCCATGGAAAAGTCGAGACTTCTTTTTGCCAAGTCGGCCATTTGGCTACGTTTAAACTATCTAATTTGCTTTGTGCTGGGTTGTTTTCTACTACGATATTCATGCCTATTGCCTTTCACTAAAACCGTCATTTTAGCTGATACGCGCTATCAGTAGTAAAATAGCCACTTTAAAGCTTAGTTATAATTTAACAATAATTTTTCAATATTCATTTATGCGCATCCAATTACAAGAAGCAATCAACAAACTTAAAGACGGTGAAGTCGTCGCGATTCCGACCGAAACTGTGTATGGCTTGGCCGCAGATGCGAGTAACGAAGACGCATTAAGGCAAATTTATGCAATTAAAGCGCGCCCGAGTGATAATCCGCTGATTGTGCATATCGCAGAGATGAATCAAGTAGAACAATTTGCATCAGGATTTTCACCTTTAGCTAAAAAGCTTGCGCAAACATTTTGGCCAGGGCCGTTTACTTTAGTGTTGCCCGCAAAAAATACGGTATCGAACATTGTGCGGGGCAATCAACCCACTGTTGCGTTGCGCATACCCAATCATCCGCTTACTTTGCAGCTGCTTAAAGAAAGCGGTTTAGCCTTGGCGGCACCATCTGCAAACAAATATACACAACTCAGCCCGACAAGCGCAGATCACGTGTTGACAGGCTTGGGTGACGCGTTGCCAGTTCTTGATGGCGGCGCATGCGAGGTGGGTATTGAGTCAACAATAGTCGCTGTACAAGGTGAAAATTGGCAATTACTGCGTTTAGGCATGGTGACAGAGGCCAGCATTGAGGCGGTTGCTGGTTCAGCAGCAAAAAAATTGAGTCAACCAATTAAAGCGCCTGGACAACATGTGCTGCATTATTCACCACGTACACCAATGCGTTTATTTACGTCAAGAGAGGCATTAATTGCTTGCGCAAATGCACATATCAAATCGAATGCTCCAGCAGCCGCTCTGGTATTGGGTTCTGGGGCAGTACCAAACTGCTCGTATTTTGAGCTTAACAAAAATGTGGCCGATGTAGCGCAGCAATTGTATGACACCTTACATAAAATGGATTCACTTGGAGCAAAAGAGTTGCTGATTGAAGCGCCGCCAAACGAATCAGAATGGTTGGCGATTTTAGACCGCCTAACTCGCGCTGCGCATGGTTGATTCTAGCGTTTTTTTATAGATAGATAAAAAATAAAAAAACAGCTTGAGCGAAACCTAAAAAGCGAGTAAATTTTAAGCTCAAGTTTTGCAAATTAGGAGCTTAATATGCCAGACAATAAATATGGGTTAGGCAGTAGTAAAGTCGCTAAAGAGCACCATGATGCCCATCATAAAACAGTTTCAAGCTTACCTACCCAATGCAAGTTTTGTGGGAGTGCAAATTTGACATTAAGCCCCACCATGCATGACCATCGCTGTAATGATTGCGGCGAATGGCAAAACGACATTCCACAAGGTTACTCAACAGGCAGAAGTAGCCACTACTAATTCGCAGCCAGATTTACTTAGTTTTAGCGCTTCAGTAAATTCTTCGCTTAAATCAGGATCAATCGCCTGTAACGCCACCCGCGTTTTTTCAACTTCTTCAGTTTTACCATTTTTGTTTGCCAATAAACCAAGCTCGATTAAAGTCGCGCTGTGCTGAGGGTCTAACGCTAAAACGCGTGCAAAGTATTGATTTGCTTGCTTTAAATCGCCTAAGTTCTCTAAAGCCACACCAGCATAGAATAAAGCTTCTGCGCTCAAAGGTTCATGTTTCACCCATTGGTCGGCAACTAATTTAAGGTCATCCCAGCGTTTGTTTTGATAAGGTAAAACGACGCGCATAAAATATGGACGTTTTTCTTCTGGTAAATCCCAAAATGGCGTAATGTCAGATTTAAGCGATGTGGTCTCTGGCGCATCAATCAATGCTTTTACCCATTTAACAGGCATGTTGTAAAAATATGCGCCATGACCCGGGCTTTTAAATGTACTGATTGCAATGAGTTTTCCATTTTCATCAAACATAGGGCTACCGCTTGCACCCATCACAAATGACGCATCAGTGCGAACAACTAGGCTGTCATCCATTGCATATAAAGCTTTTATTTTTCCCTGTGTGGATTGCGGTTTGGGCGGCCCGCCAGGAAAGCCAATTGAAAAGATCGCTTGCTGATTTTTTAAGTTTTCAGAATCCCCTAAAGTTACTGGTGTTAATTCTAAATATTGAAAACGCAAAAGACATAAATCATGCTCCCAATCTGCTTTAATCGCTTCTGGCGAAAAGCTATCACCAAATTTTGTGATTTTAATCCCGACAGAATTTGCAATCACATGGCAATTGGTTGCAACTAAGTCTTTAGCAACAACCACGCCTGTACCCACACCGTGACCACCCGTTTTGGTTGCGGTATGCACTTTGACTACGGATGCTTTTAAGCGATAACTGAGCTCAGCAATACTTTCTGCGGCAACGCTTTGCGCAATAGTTGAACATAGAAAAGCAATGGTTATAATATTAAAGCGCATAAGTTCACTTTCAAAAATTGAATTGCAAAAATTGAATTGTTTAAAGTAGCAATATGTAAATGACAAGTAATGACTGCAATGATTCTAAATTTTTACCAGATATTAACGAAATAAAATAAAATAGTTTGTGATATCACGCACAAAGCGCTGTAAAATACTGCTTTTGAAAATATATAATGTATATTCATGCTGACACAATCTCATATTGTTGATTTAGTAACAAACACAGGTACCATGCGCACTTATGTGCATCGACCACTAGGCGATAAGCCTGTCCCAGCAGTTTTATTTTACTCCGAAATTTTTCAGCAAACAGGTCCAATTGAGCGTGCAGCTAGGTTTATGGCGGGTCAAGGCTATGCGATATTGGTGCCAGAAGTGTTTCATGAGCTTAATCCAATTGGTACAGTCCTTGGCTATGATGATGCCGGTCGTGAAAAAGGCAATGCTGATAAAGCAGCAAAAGACGTACAAGGCTACGATACAGATAACCGTGCAGCAATCGCGTATTTACAAACCCAACCTTGGTATAACGGTAACCTAGGCGCGATGGGTTTTTGCATCGGCGGGCACTTGGCTTTTCGTGCGGCCCTGCAAGCAGAAGTAAAAGCGACAGCTTGCTTTTACGCAACCGATTTACACACCAATGTTATCCCAAATAAGCCAGGCCAGCACAGCATGGAAAAGTTAGCCGATATTAAAGGCGAACTCATGATGATATGGGGCAAGCAAGATAACCATATTCCAACCGCTGGACGTTTACTGGTATATCAAAAACTGTTGGATGCAAATTTGAACTTTACTTGGCATGAGTTTAACGGTCAACATGCGTTTATGCGTGACGAAGGCGAGCGCTATGATGCGCAATTGGAACAAATTGGTTATCAATTGGTATTACAAATGTTTGGTAGAGTTTTATAAGACAAAAGTTACAAATTTAGTAGTTTTGTCATAATTGTAGTTGTAGTAAAGTAGTAAGCTGAAACAAAAGCCATAAGCTTGCGTTTTGATTTTTAATTTAAATTACCCATTTAAGTAAACTTAAAGAAAGAAGATTGCATGTCCACTAAAAATGCTGATATTGGCCTAGTAGGCTTGGCCGTAATGGGCCAAAACTTAGCCCTAAATATTGCCGACCATGGCTACACCATTGCGGTGTATAACCGTGATCCTAAAAAAATGCAGAACTTTATTAAAGACTGCAAAGCGAACGAGCCATCGCATGCCAACGTGGTTGGCCACGCGGATTTAGCCTCATTTGTGCTTAGTATCAAACGTCCTCGTAAGATTGTGTTGCTGGTTAAAGCTGGCAGTGCAACCGATGTGACAATTAATGCACTCTTGCCATTCTTAGAGCAAGGCGACATTATTATTGATGGTGGTAATTCATTGTGGACGGACACTATCCGTCGCGAAAAAGAACTTGCTGTAAAAGGCATCGATTTTATTGGTTCAGGAGTTTCTGGTGGCGAAACTGGTGCGCGTTTTGGCCCAAGCTTAATGCCTTCTGGCACACGTAAAGCATGGGCAAGTTTAGAGCCAATTTGGCGCGATATCGCAGCTAAAGTAAACAACGAAACAGGTGAACCAATGGAAGGCGGTAAACCTGGTAAACCAGTTGTAGGAGGCTTCTCATGTGCCGAATACATTGGCCCAGATGGTTCTGGCCATTATGTGAAAATGGTGCATAACGGTATTGAATATATCGACATGCAACTAATTTGCGAAGCCTATTGGCTCATGAAAAACTTGTTGGATATGCAAGCAGACGAAATCGGTAAAGTATTTGCTGAGTGGAATAAGGGTGAGTTATCCAGCTTCTTAATTGAGATTACCGCTGATATTCTGCAACAAAAAGACCCAATGGGTAAAGGTTTCTTGGTTGACCAAATTTTAGATACCGCAGGCCAAAAAGGCACAGGACAATGGACTGCAGCGAATGCACTAGAGCTCGGCTCACCAGCTAACGCAATTGCCGCAGCAGTGTATGCGCGTGCACTTTCTAGCTTAAAAGAAGAGCGTGTTGAAGCAAGTAAAATCTTAAAAGGCCCAGCAGCTAAAAAAGTGCAAGGTGATAAAAAAGAAATTATCGAAGCAATTAAAAATGCGCTTTACTGCTCAAAAATTTGTGCTTATGCACAAGGCTTCCAATTAATCGATAAAGCACAAGTCGCCTACAACTGGAAACTTAACTTTGGTGAAATCGCGCAAATTTGGCGTGGCGGTTGTATTATTCGTGCACGTTTCTTGCAAAAAATTACCAATGCTTACGCACTTAACTCACGTTTAAAAAACTTGATGTTAGACCCATATTTCACCAATGCGATGAACGATGGTCAAGAAGGTTGGCGTAAAGTGATTGCCTTAGCAGTTACCAACGGTATTCCAGCGCAAGGTTTTAGTGCAGCTTTAGCTTATTATGATGGCTACCGAAGTGCAGACTTACCTGCAAACTTATTGCAAGGCCAACGTGATTACTTTGGTGCGCATACTTATGAGCGTAAAGATCAGCCGCGTGGTCAGTTCTTCCATTTAGATTGGCCAGAAGTAAATCGACCACAGTTGACAATTGAGTAAAAAAATAAAAACTTAGCATTTAGTTGCTAAGTTTTTAAGATAATGAAGTGGGTTGGCATAATCGCCGCCCACTTTATTTTTTACTAGTGTGAAATTTAGTTTAAATTAACTATACACAATCGCCGTAAGCTTCTAAAAAGCGATTAAAACTTTGCTTTTTTTTCAAATCAGCTGCACTTTGTTGTTTAATTTCTTCTTCTTTACTGCTATCAACTGAACTTAAAACTGAATTAATTAGTTCAGGTTTTACTACTTGTTCTACATTTATAACTTTTAAAGCTTGCATCGTATTTTCCTTTTGGGAGTTAAAAACTACAGGAATTGTGTTCCCGTAGCATGTGAGCGTCATTTATCAAAAAAATTCAATTAATATTACCTTCAGTCCTTAATTCATTACACTTAATGTATATGAGACATTTACTTTAACGCATGAGTATTGTTACAGCATACACAAAAATAATATCTTTCATCATAACCTCACTTAAGCAAGCGCTATACCAAAATATGAAGGCAATAAAAGTTGAGTTTTAAAATTCTAAAAATAATAGAGATTTGCTTAAAATCGCCCTTAATTGCTTGGTTTCCAGTAAAATTAGTCGATACTATGATTTTGATTAACGGCAATTTAAAAGAATCAGATGACGACGATGTGACAATTTTTGCTTAAAGTGTGACATTTAATTTAACTAATAAGCGCATGGCGATTGAAAAAATGAAAGAACAATTGATATTAGCAGGTCGGGAATCTTATATTGCAGGGCATATGCCTAAAAAGCCATGTTTAGCTAGCCCAAGCTCCTCAACAACTGAGCATATTTTTTAAAGTATCTATTATGCAAGATAAGCCAAAGTATGCATTTTCTGTGAGTGTAAAAACAGCTTATTTACAAAATCAATCTAGCCCAGAAGAAAATCAATATGCTTTTTCATATACGGTGACGATTTCCAATATTGGAGGTATGGCGGGGCAACTCATCAGTCGCCATTGGATTATTACCGATGCCAATAATCATGTCGAAGAAGTAAAAGGGCTGGGTGTTGTTGGTGCGCAGCCTTTATTGTTTCCAGAGCAGCAATATGAATACACCAGCGGAACATTGTTGGAAACGCCAATTGGCTCGATGCGCGGCACTTACAAAATAGTGGCGGAAGATGGAACTTTGTTTGATGCAGTAATTGAGTCATTTACTTTGGCAGTACCAAAGCTGTTAAATTAGTAAAGAGACATCAATCATGCATACTTTGAAAGCTAAAAATGATAAATAAAAATTTAGCACTCATTTTTATTATGCTCATTTTAACTTCTTGTACGAAGAGTCAAGTTAAGCCAGTTGCGCCTTTATCCCCTCCAGCCTCAGTTTCGCAAAACTGCGATTGCGCCTCGCAAGCAGTGCCTGCTACACCAAGTACGATTAAATCTGGAGCAGATGCTAAGCCCTCAATGGCAAGCTCAGCACTTGATTATTCGTTGCTAAAACCAGTTAAATGGGAAGATCTTGATGGCATACTTAACGATGATCAGAGTCAGGTTTGGCCAGCTTGGCTGCAAAGTTGTAGCACCTTGATTAATAAATCTCAATGGCAAGTTGCATGCAGCGCCGCTAAACTGCTTGATAAACCCAATAAAGAAGCAATTCAATCTTATTTTAAGCAGTATTTCAATATATTTAACGCCAGCAATCAAGATGGTACAGATACAGGGATGATTACTGGCTATTATCAACCGCTCTTAAAGGGTAGCCTCACGAAATCTAGCCAATATCCTTTTCCAATATACCGCCAACCTGCAGATATGATTACGGTTGAGCTTGGAGATATATATCCTGAGCTTAAAAATAAGCGCTTACGTGGCAAGTTGGCAGGCAATAAATTGCTACCGTATTATTCCCGTGCAGAAATAGATGCATCGCCATCGCCGCTCGCGGGCAGCGAATTGGTATGGATTAGCGATATTATTGATGTATTTTTTCTACAAGTGCAGGGTTCTGGTTTGGTAAGGTTTGAAAACGGCGATAGTATGCATGTTGGCTATGCAGATCAAAACGGTCAAGCATACAATTCAATTGGTCGTGTTTTGGTAGCACGTGGAGAGCTAACTTTAGATCAAGCATCAATGCAAGGGATTAAAAACTGGGCTAAGAATAATCCTACAAAACTCCGTGACTTATTGAATGCTAACCCTAGCTATGTTTTTTTTAGAGAACTACCTTCTGGCTTATCTGGCCCACTAGGTGCGCTGGGTGTGCCTCTTACCGCAGAGCGCAGTGTGGCAATAGACCCTAAATATATTCCTTTAGGCGCACCATTAGTGTTATCTACCACTGAACCTAACTCGACAAAGCCACTAAATCGTATGATGGTTGCACAAGACACAGGTGGCGCAATTAAAGGCGGTGTGCGTGCAGATTTCTTTTGGGGCGCGGGTGATGCTGCAGGTAAACAAGCGGGCTCGATGAAACAGACAGGCAAAGTTTGGGTGTTATTGCCTAAAGAGTTTCAGTTTCCAAAATAAAATAATTCAAACATAAGTCGATGCGAAACTATGTATAAAAGCGCAATAAAAAAGCGCTCAACAAGAGCGCTTTTTTAGTAAAAAACAAATAATTATTTGTTCATTACGTACATTGTAACTTCGAAACCGAAACGCATTTCAGTAGCAGCTGGTGTTGTCCACATAATAATCTCCTTAGTTAGAATTCGTCTGGATTGCATAAACATACCCATAACGTAAGTTATATATTACGCCGTGCTAAAAATTAAGCACTATCTAAACTGCTTAAAAGCAACTCATGATTTTCATTAGATTATTAGGAGATGCTTTTAAGCTTTTGCACTAGCATTTTTAATGCCTGTGCGACCAACTCGTCGTTTCAGCCAAACTTTAGCGTCGTAAAGGTAAAGCTGCAATTTGAAATACCATGAGAGTTGGTGCCCAATTAAACCAAAATAATGTCCTAAAAAGCGCTCTCGACCTTGCCAATTAAGTTTGTACGCCAGATTTTTTGTTGAAAGAAATTAAATACTGCTTACAAAGTCATTAAAATTGAACAAATTTGTGTTGATCTATTATATGCAAAAGGCTTGAAATTTTTGCTTAATTCTCCTTTTCGTCTGCGCTTGACTGACGAATCCAAACCAAAAATTGCGTGAAATATTCAGGCTGACGTAAACAAAGGTATACGATGACTAGCGCATTTAATAATGCAGTGAGTAAAAATAATTGCGGTATAGTGTGGCCCATCTTGAATATCCAAACCGAAAAACCGGCAGAAGCCACCATAAAAAATGCATTCATGATATTGTTTGCGGCAATAATACGAGATTGATAGTTTTTATCTACGCGTGTCTGTATCAACACATACAGCGGCACGATATAAAAACCACCGAATAGCCCAATTAAAGCAATATCTGCCAACAATCGCCAATGTCTTAGGCTAATTAAGAAACTTTTGTAATCCAAACTAATTCCGCTGGAAGCCTC
>JAIYEJ010000342.1 GCA_027487055.1 Methylotenera sp.
TTTAACAATTTCTTCAAATCCAGAACCTATGAATACCTTGACTAAAAAATTACCATTTGGTTTCAACCATTGCTGGCTAAATTCAAGCGCTAACTCAGTTAGGTGCATGGCACCTGCTTGATCAACATCGCTAATGCCACTTATATTGGGGGCCATATCTGCAATTACAAGGTCTACTGGTTTATTATTGATAGCGGTCTCTAGTTGTTTTAAAACAGATTCTTCACGAAAATCGCCTTGGATAAACGTCACCCCAGCTATTCCTGTCATATCTAAAATATCAAGCGCAATCACTTTGCCTTGTCCTTTTAAGCGTTGCACCGCCACTTGCGACCAACTGCCTGGCGTTGAGCCTAAATCAACAATCGTCATACCAGGTTTGATGAGTTTATCTTTGTCATCAATTTCGATGAGTTTATAAGCAGCGCGGGCTCGATAACCTTCTTTTTGGGCGCGCTTTACAAACTCATCGTTAAGATGTTCTTGCATCCAAGCTTTACTCGTACGCGTAGGCTTCATGAGGTGAAAATGTGAAAATTCAATCGTGTATTTTACACTTGATTAAAGCAATACTTAAAGCTAAATTCAATAACAAATCAATAGAGATGCTCTGCAAGCCAATGTCTAAAAGGGTTACAAACTGTTTATTTTCACTCGGATATTTAAGTGCTTTAATTTCAAGAAAAGTAACTCAATCGAATCTGGCTATTGGTTTATGTTAAAATAGCATGATGAAATTAACTACCAAACAAATCGCCCACTTACGCGGCTTAGCGCATAACTTAAACCCAGTTGTGATGATAGGCAACAACGGCTTAACCGACAAAGTGATTAAAGAAATCGAGCTTAATTTAAACGCGCATGAGCTCATTAAAATTCAAGTGGCGGGCGATGACCGGGATGCGCGCAAGGCGATGTATTTGGAGATTTGTGCAAAAACAGCCGCCACTGCAGTGCATCATATTGGCAAACAACTGGTGGTTTATCGCGCGAGTGACACAGTCAAGGAAAAGTCTAAAGTAGTGATACCTAAAGCTTAAAAAGGAGCAGAAATTAGATTATTCATTTTTGCTTTTTTTATTTAAATTGTGCGCAGCAAACGTTGCGATGAGCATCAAAAGAACGCAGACAACCAATCTTTCAAGCCTGACCCAAGCGTGTTTTAACTCAATGGTATGAATGATTGTTTGCACTTGACTGGTATCAGATAACATCCATACACCAGATATAATACCCAGCACAAAAGAAACGATTAGTAAGGTTTTGTAAAAATTCATATTTAATTTCATACAAAACCTACAAGATATAAAATATTTGTATTATCTGACTTTTAATACCAAAACAAAACCAAGCAAACATTCCACCAAATACGCTATACTGGCAACGCCATGCCAGTTTCTAAAGCGCTCTGCAAACACAGTTTGCATCACATCATTTGGCAGCGCATCTGCTTTAAGCTGCGCGATGATAGGCTGAATACCAAAATGTCCTGCTAATACCAACAACAACATCACCAGCACAGCCCAAAAAAAGCTTTGCTTGAGCGCGCCAGTGCCAAAATCTAATAATCGTTGAATTAGCAAATAAAACGCGCTTGCCATACCAATATAACTCACGAGGGTAAACAATTTGCCTGCCAAGCCGCCTGCTAATTGTTTATCATGCATGACATCAAACAACACATAAGCAGTGATGCCTGTCATCCACAAGGCACCAACCCAAAGCGTCACAACTATTAAATTTAAACGTTGCATGATAAATAAAAATAATTTATTGATATATTACTTTTAAGACTTCGTACTCTTTAATACCACCAGGCGCAGCTACTTCAGCGATATCACCTTCAGATTTGCCAATGAGCGCTCGCGCGATGGGTGAGCCCACTGAGATTTTTCCACCTTTAATATCAGCTTCATCTTCGCCCACAATTTGATACGTTTTATTTTCGCCAGAATCTAAATCTTCAATATTCACCGTTGCACCAAACACCACGCGACCATCTGCATTTAAAGTGCTTGGGTCGATAATTTGTAAGTTAGATAATTTAGACTCTAACTCTGCAATGCGGCCTTCAATAAAGCTTTGACGCTCTTTTGCAGATTCATATTCTGCATTTTCAGATAAATCGCCTTGAGCACGCGCCTCGGCAATGGCCTGAATAATATTGGGTCTATCAACACTGCGCAGGCGTTGTAACTCTTCTTTAAGCATCTCTGCGCCACGCACAGTGACTGGAATTTGATTTACTGCCATACGTTTATAACCAATCTATAATCAATCTCTACCAAAAAAATAAACCACACCTTTTGGAGCGTGGTTTTCAAAAATCTAACCGAAAGTGTATTTTAAATAAGTTGTTTATGCAAGTCTTGAATAGAATGGACTTCCATTTCCTTGGTTTGTGACATGCCGATACAAGCCGCGCGAGCACCTGCCAATGTGGTGTAGTAAGTCACTTTATTTTGCAAAGCACTGCGTCGAATTTCATAAGAATCTGCAACCGCTTTTTTATCTTCAGTCACGTTCACAATAAAATCGATTTCATGATTTTTAATCATATCAACCACATGCGGACGACCTTCTGCCACTTTATTGACCGCTGTAACCGTTAAGTTATTTTCTTTTAATGCCCTTGCTGTACCTTTAGTGGCGACCAACGTAAATCCTAAATCAACTAAATCTTTCGCAATATCAATGACTTTATGGTGATCTTCGTTTCTAACGCTAATAAATGCGCGACCGCCTTTGGGTAATTTGGCAGAAGCACCTAATTGTGACTTCACAAACGCCTCTGCAAAAGTAGCGCCTACACCCATCACTTCACCTGTCGATTTCATTTCTGGCCCTAAAATTGTATCTACGCCCGGGAATTTAATAAATGGGAATACCGCTTCTTTCACTGAGAAATAAGGTGGGATCACTTCTTTGGTGACGCCTTGCGATTTTAAGGTTTGTCCAGCCATGCAACGCGCTGCAATTTTAGCCAATTGCAAACCACATGCTTTAGACACAAACGGCACGGTGCGTGAAGCACGTGGGTTCACTTCTAATACATAAACCGTCGTATCTTGAATTGCAAACTGTACATTCATTAAGCCTTTTACACCCAAGGCTTTCGCCATTTGAATCGTTTGTTTACGTAGCTCATCTTGTAATGCATCACTTAAGCTATAGGGGGGTAATGAACAAGCAGAATCCCCAGAGTGCACGCCGGCTTGCTCCACGTGTTGCATAATGCCGCCGATGAGTACATCTTCACCGTCACAAATCGCATCCACATCAATCTCTAGCGCATCATTTAAAAAGCGGTCAAGCAACACAGGCGAATCGTTAGAAACCTTCACAGCCTCACGCATATAGCGCTCTAGCTGGCTGCGCTCATGCACAATTTCCATAGCACGGCCACCCAACACATACGAAGGACGAACCACTAATGGATATCCAATTTCTTCAGCCGCTATAAGTGCCGCTTCAGGCGTGCGCGCAGTGCGGTTAGGCGGTTGTTTTAAGCCTAATGTCTGCAACATTTTTTGAAATCGCTCGCGATCCTCGGCACAATCAATTGCATCTGGTGTGGTACCAATAATTGGCACACCGGCTTTTTCTAAGCCTCTTGCTAACTTAAGTGGTGTTTGACCACCATATTGCACAATCACACCCATTGGTTTTTCAATATGCACAATCTCGAGCACATCTTCCAGCGTAACAGGCTCAAAATATAAACGATCTGAAGTGTCGTAATCGGTTGAAACAGTTTCTGGGTTACAGTTAACCATAATGGTTTCATAGCCATCTTCACGCATCGCAAAGGCAGCATGTACACAGCAATAGTCGAACTCAATGCCTTGACCAATACGATTTGGCCCTCCACCCAACACCATAATTTTCTTTTTATTGGTTGGCTGAGACTCGCAATATTCTTCATAGGTGGAATACATATAAGCAGTATTAGTAGCAAATTCAGCCGCGCAAGTATCCACACGCTTATATACAGGGCGGATATTATGTGCTTGTCGATAAGCACGGATTGCGTGCTGATCTGTATCTAAAAGTTTTGCTAGACGTCGATCAGAAAATCCACAGCGTTTAAGTTGGAATAATGCTTCTTTGTTCAAATCAGCAATATGTTTACCTTTTAATGCATTTTCACGGTCGATGATGTCTTTAATCTGCGCCAAAAACCAAGGGTCAATTTTACTGATGTTAAAAACCTGCTCAATTGTCATGCCCAACCTAAATGCATCAGCTACGTACCAAATACGCTCTGGCCCAGGCTCGCCCATTTCTTTGGTAATTTTATCGATATCTGTGCTAACTTCATCTAAGCCATCCACACCAACCTCTAAACCGCGCAAGGCTTTTTGGAAAGACTCTTGAAA
>JAIYEJ010000319.1 GCA_027487055.1 Methylotenera sp.
TATGATTATTAATTAATATATGTTTAATTGGCAACAGAAGCAGTTTCAAAACATCACAAAGGCAGGCACTAATTTGCCGCACGCATTGCTTTTAAATGGAACTGCAGGGATTGGTAAGCATGCATTTGCATTAGGCTTATCTAAAGCATTATTATGCAATAAACCGACTTCGCAATTTTTAGCCTGTGAAACCTGTCCAAGTTGCACATGGTTTACAGAAAGTGCGCACCCAGATTTTCGTCTTATTGAGCCTGAAGATGCTGACAGTGCAGATGACGCACCTAAAAAGAAAACAACTAAAAAGCGACAGATTTCTGTAGCGCAAATTAGACAACTTGTTGATTACTTAAGTCTTTCAAGTCACCAAGTAAATGCGCGTAGAGTCATACTAATATCCCCTGCAGAGGTGTTAAACAATGCTTCTGGCAACGCGCTACTTAAAATCTTAGAAGAGCCGCCAGAAAACACATTGTTTTTACTTGTAACGAGCCAAATACAACGCCTATTACCAACGATTATTAGTCGCTGTCAAAAAATTGATATGCCAAAACCTACTAGAGCAGATGCGCTGGCATGGTTGCAAACTCAACAAGTGAGTAATGCGGAAAAAGTGTTAGATTATGCACGAGGTGCGCCTTTGCTCGCCTTACAAGTAGCAGAAGAGGGTGATGTGATTACGACTATGGTCAAACAGCTTGCGCTTGGCGCAAAGCTTGATCCATTTGGTAGTGCTCCGATATTTTTAGGTGTCGGGATGGAGCGCGCAATCGATACATTACAAAAATGGATTTTTGACCTTATGACTTTTCAGCATGCACATGTTTTATGCTTTAACACCGCGTATGGCAATGCTTTTCAAGCTTTGTCGAAAAGCGTAAACTTAAGCCTACTGCTTACTTTTCAAGACAAATTAATTAATGCAAAAAAAACTGCAGATCATCCATTAAGTAATGAAGTGCAACTTGAAAATATCTTGCTACAATACACTCAACTGTTTAAACCGATTTAATATTAAGAATAGAAAAATATGGAACCTAGTACCGAACAGATTAAAGCCGCAGCTGCCGCTGCTGCCAATAAGCCTGGCGTGTTATCACTTGCGATTAAAGAGAAATCAGCACTTTATGCTGCTTATATGCCCTATGTAAAGGGTGGTGGACTTTTTATACCAACCAATAAAAACTTTAAAATTGGTGAAGAAGTTTTCATGTTATTGAGCTTGGTTGACGATCCAATGAAATTAAAAGTGGTGGGTAAAGTCATTTGGATAACGCCAGTTGCACAAGGCAGTCGACCACAAGGCATAGGCGTACAATTTAGTGAAAAAGACGGTGGCGTAGAGGTTAAAAATAAAATTGAAGCACTGTTAGGTGGTGCGCTCAAGGCAAATCGCCCTACGCATACAATGTAAATAAATGATTTGCGAAGTAATATGCTAGTCGATTCACATTGTCATCTTAATTTTCCTGAGTTTACTGAAAACATTCTCGCGGTTAGACAATTAATGCATCAATCTGAAGTTGGACATGCTTTATGTGTATCTGTCACCTTGGATAAGTTTCCTGAAGTGTTAGCTTTGGCAGAGCAATACGATAATTTTTATGCTTCTGTTGGCGTTCACCCAGATTATGAAGACATAGAGGAGCCTAGTATCGAAACGTTGGTTGCGCTCGCAGATCATCCAAAAATAGTAGCTATTGGTGAAACGGGATTAGATTATTTCCGCTTAACCGGAGATTTAGAGTGGCAACGCATGCGTTTCCGTACGCATATTCGTGCAGCAATAAACGTAGGTAAACCGCTTATTATTCATACCAGAAGTGCTGCAGAAGATACTTTACGTATTATGAAAGAAGAGGGCGCGTATCAAGTTGGCGGGGTGATGCACTGTTTTACAGAGACTTTAGACGTTGCATTAGCTGCAATTGATATGG
Source organism: Methylotenera sp. (assembly GCA_027487055.1). Classification (GTDB taxonomy): domain Bacteria; phylum Pseudomonadota; class Gammaproteobacteria; order Burkholderiales; family Methylophilaceae; genus Methylotenera_A. Next base: position 1,935 of record JAIYEJ010000319.1, read on the forward strand.
GCTTTTATATTTCATTTTCTGGAATTGTCACTTTTAAGAATGCTTTACAACTTAAAGAGGTAGCGCAAGCAATCCCGCTCGAAAAAATGCTCGTTGAAACAGATTCACCATACTTAGCACCTGCTCCGTTTCGAGGTAAAACCAATCAACCTGCGTATGTAAAATATGTGGCTCAAGAAATTGCAAATCTTCGGGGCATTAGTTTAAATGAAGTGATGCAGGCAACAACAAAGAATTTTTTTACCTTATTTAAGCATGCCAAAGTTTAAGGCCATACTTAATGCTTAGTTTTAATCAAATTCTGGCGATTACTTAATGCAACTAACGATGTTAGGCGTAGGTTCTAGTGCGGGCACGCCAGTAGTGGGCTGCAATTGTGCAACCTGTCTGTCAGATAATCCTCGTAATAAACGCACACGCTGTTCTAGCTTAATTACGCTAGATTCAGGTGAAAATATTTTGATCGATACCGGACCAGATTTGCGCAACCAATCTTTACGTGAAAATGTTAAACGAGTTGATGCGGTGCTTTACACACATACACATGCGGACCACCTACATGGTATTGATGATTTACGCGCATTTTGCGTGATTCAACGCAGTCAAATACCTTTATATGCCAAAGAAGATGCAGTTTTGCATATTGCGCAAAAATTTGGCTATACCTTGCGAGACCCAAGTGATTTTTGGGAAATGCCAGTACTGCGAGTAGAAACAATTGATGCACCGTTTGAGTTGTTTGGTATGACAGTATCCCCAATTCCTGTGATGCATGGCAGAAGCCAAATTTTTGGATATCGGATAGGAAATATCGCTTACATGACAGATGTATCTGAGATTCCTGAGTCTTCATTCCCGCTTTTAGAAGGGCTAGATATTCTATTGCTTGATTGTTTGCGCGAAAAATCGCATCCAACGCATATAAATATTGAACAAAGCATCAGTTATATTGGTCGTATAAAAGCTAAACAAAGTTATTTGATTCACATGACACATGAATTAGAATACGCATCTTTATCAAAAAAACTACCAAAGGATGTGTTTGTTGGGTTTGATGGTTTAAAATTAAGTGTTAACTAATGTGCAGATTAACGACGTCAACAAAATCTGTTGGTAAGCGTTATGAAATGATATTTATTAAAAAGGCTCAAGATGATACAAAATAAGTTAATAAAAATGCTGAGTGGTGCTTTAGTGCTGAGCTTGGTAATGATAGTTAACGCTAACGCGGCTGGAAAAACTTACACTGAAGATGAGTTTTTAAATAATTTTAGTGGAAAGTCAAAAAAAGTGATTGAAGGTAAATTGGGTGCACCTGCGAAAAAGCAACTTTCAGTGAAGCCAACCAATGCCAGTGCAATGTTAGCAGGTAAAGTGAAAGAAGATAAATCTTCTAAACCTGTTAAAGTGGAAATGTGGTACTACAAAAACTTGGTTAAATATGATCCAAAGCGTACTTACAAAGAGACAGAAATTACTTTTGTGAATGATCAAGTAAATGGAATAGCTTTCTTTAATAACAGATAAGTTAATATTATTTTAAATATCGTAATATTTAGATATTGTGCTTGTTGAAGCTATCTATCATATTTGATAGATAGCTTTTTTAATTTTATAGAATAGTTTCTCGATGAAACATATTGTTAAACTTCTCTGTTTATTCCTCTTTTATTAATCATGTACACATGCAAGCGATTCGATCTTAAGGCTTGCAAATATAGATGTAGTTGTAATGCTTTAACTTCGCATAATGTATAACATATGGAAGTAGGGCGCGGTTTGGTAATCCTGATTTTTATTGATTTCTAGCCGCTTTGCCGATGCGGAAAAAATTTCTCCTAATCTAATGACCGTTACTTATAAAGTCATTTTTTAATCTTACTAGCTTTGGAAACGTGGTTCCGTAAACATAATTATCTTTAGAAGACCGAAGGCCTTCTTTAGAAGACCGAAGGATTTTTTCTTTATCAATTTCAGCCTCCGTATTATTTTTTAGTATATCTTTTTCAATCTCAAGTAATTGTTTATTATAATATTCTTCATATTGAAGTCTTTCCTTGTAAATTTCTAAATAATTACTTTTTAGCTTACTTAATTCATCAATTATTTTCACTTTATCTTTTTGAGTTAATAAACTGATTAAGGATGATTTTTCTGATATTCCTTTTACTTGAAAATTCATACAAA
>JAIYEJ010000137.1 GCA_027487055.1 Methylotenera sp.
ACCAGGTAGCGGTTGTAATCCTACGCAACGGCGTTTTTTTGACCCCAGTTTTTACAGAATAGTCTTAATAGATCAGCGTGGTTGCGGACGCAGTACGCCGCAAGGCGAAGTAAAAAGCAACACCACAGATGACTTAATCAATGATATCGAAGCCTTGCGCAAACATTTAAACATCTCTAAATGGCATGTATTTGGCGGCTCTTGGGGCAGCACCCTCGCGCTCGCCTATGCCTTAAAATTTACTTCAAGTGTTAAAAGTTTAATTTTACGGGGTATTTTTCTAAGCCGCCCATCAGAGCTTCATTGGTTTTTAAATGATGTAAAGCAGTTTTACCCAGAACCATGGGAGAAACTCCTAATGTTTTTACCAAATGCATCTAGAGAAAATATTATTGATGCCTATGAAAAATTGATTTTTTCTGAATACAGTGAACTCAACATTCCGGCTGCTGTTGCTTGGAATGCATTTGAGAGTAGCATCATGACTTTATTACCAAGATCCGATAGTGCTAACAAAGATAACAAACAAGATGTCCCAAATGGAGAGATTGAGTTAGCACGTGCTAGAGTGCAGATTCACTACATTCAGCACCATTGTTTTATTGGAGAGCGTGATATTTTAGCTGAAGCAAAAAATACCTTAACGCATATTCCTACGATTATTATTCAAGGACGTTACGATATGGTGTGCCCTCCACTTACTGCTTGGGAGCTCTCTAATGCTATGCCGCATGCTGAATTTATAATTGTGCCTGACGCTGGTCACTCTGCGATGGAAACTGGTGTGACTAGCGCACTTGTTGCAGCGACTGAAAAGTTTAAAGCGTTTTAATTTAATTAAAAATATATGGCATTGACCCAACAAGATAAGCTCACAAGCCCAGATAAATTGGCAAAAATTAAAGATTTAATGCAACACCCAGCGTTAAGTAAACCTTTAAATGCTTATGCCAAACAAGAGTATGCAACGCCTTTGTTTGTGTTGCGCGAGACTTTTGCAGGTTTCACGCGCCACAATATTTTTGGCATGGCGGCCTCTTTGTCGTTTTATGCGCTGTTTGCTTTAATCCCTTTAATGCTGTTGATATTCTTTTTGCTCAGTCATCTAGTATTTTCTTCTGACTATGCAATTGTTAAGCTTGCAATACTCACAGGCAATTTAGTGCCAGATTTTAGCAATAAAATTATGGTTGAAGTTTATAGCGCAACACAAACCAAAGCTGCATGGGGCGCATTAGGTCTTTTTGTATTGCTCTGGGCCATTACCCCATTAGCAGCAGCAATGCGGTCTGCTTTTTATACCATCGCCTCTATTATTGAAGCGCCCTCATTCTTTAAGCGCAAAATAAAAGATATCTTTTCTGTATTGGGCATTTTACTATTATTTTTTCTGTTTACCTCGGCGGGATTCATCATTGAAAAAATAGTCCGTTTTTTAGCAATACATTTACCTATCGCCGAGATTAATATAGTGGGCGCATTTGGCACGCTTATGCTCACAACATTACTAATTGCAATATTTTATAAAATATTCTTTCCGATGCGTGTTGCTTTTACACATTTGTTATTAGGCGCAAGCTTAACCGCTATTTTATGGCTGTTAATGCGTCCTGCATTTGGTTTATTTTTATCAGTTAACCAAAACTATGGCGCAATTTTTGGTAGCATGAAAACCATGTTTGTTTCAATTACTTGGCTATATTTAAATTTTGCTGTTTTTTTGCTTGGCACCGAACTCATCTCGACACTGCGCAAAAAAGACGTATTGTTATTAAAAGGTTTATTTGATAGCACACCAAACAAAGCCAACTATATAGATGCGTTAATGCGTCGTTATGGCCATGTATTGCATCTTGGAGAATACATATTCGAAGTTGGCAACACAGAGCGAAATCTATATTATTTAGTTGAAGGCAATGTCACATTAAGCAAAAAAGATAAAGTCTATCGCGAGCTTGGCCCAGGTGATTATTTTGGTGAACTTTCTATGTTAACTAAACAACCAACAACATCTGACGCGATTGTGAGCTCAGATGATGCCAAAATAATTGTAATTTACGCTGAAAATATAGACACGATGCTTGCTGATGATTCTAAAATCGCGATAGAACTATTAAAGCAGATGGCGCACAGACTGCAAACCAATTTAATTAATACTTAAGCATGCAAACTATGGCAATTTTAAACTCATCTCAACCCAATCAACAAGATGTGCAAGCCTTAATCCAGCGCTTAAATTCTGGTCAATTATCACATGCTGAGACGCTTGCCAAAAGCCTGATAGCAAAGCACCCTAATACGTTCATTCTGCATCACATACTCAGCCTTGCGCTAGATGGCCAAGAAAAGTTTTCTGAAGCTGTGGAAAGTTATCAGAATGCACTAAAACTTCAACCAAATACTCCAGACTTATCATTCAACTGTGCAATTGCGCTGACCAATTTAAATCGCTTAGATGAGGCAATTGCAATGTATCAACAAGCCATCAAAGTGAAGCCTAGCTTCTTTGAGGCTTATGGCAATCTAGGCACCGTTTTACAAAGACAAGGGAAATTAGAAGAAGCCATTTTTAGCTATAAAAAAGGGATAAGTATTAACCCTCAAGACGCTCGCGCTTACTTTAACTTGGGTACAGCGCTAAGAGATAATGGCGATTTAGCCGAGGCCGTTAATAGTTACAAAAACGCAATCAGATTATTCCCAAATTATACGGATGCGCATAATAACTTAGGCGAAACCTTGCGTGACCAAGGTAATATGCAAGAAGCGGTAAAGAGCTACCAAGCCGCCCTTGCGTTAAACCCAGATTATGCAAATGCAAATTACAATATGGCGGAGTTTTTATACCTTGCAAAAAAATATGATGAGGCGATTCCATATTTTGAGCGCTCTCAATTAGATGACTGGCAAGCAAGAAGCATGTACTGCCTATACAAGGCAAGTAAGTTTGATGAGTTCAAAACTACGCTTGATGCGATTGCACGCACAGAGCGCCATACCGCACCTTTTATTGCTACCCTTTCGACACACTATTCAATTAACTTTAATGCAGAAGACCCCTACAATTTTTGTAAAGATGCGCTCGATTTTGTATATCAACAATCCATACCTGAACTAACTGGCCCAGATAGCCAGTTACGTAAAGACTTACTACTAGATATTGAAAACGCTAATATTGAAGAGCGTGTACAAGGCATGCTATATAATGGTAAACAATCTGCTGGGAATTTATTTAAACGACCAGAACCCTCTTTTAGGGCGCTTGCGGAGTTAATTAAAAAAGAGTTCGATAATTATAAAAACAAATTTGCAGACGCAAATTGTGAACTTATTTTGTCTTTTCCAAATGAGCTTGAATTTACAAGCTCATGGTATGTAAAAATGCGGCAGGGTGGTCACCTAAATCCGCATATACATGAAATTGGCTGGATTAGTGGTGCGGTTTATTTAGCAATGCCAAGCCCTCAAATCAATAGCAATGAAGGTGCATTTGAATATGGCACTCATGGCGATGACTATCCTATTGTAGCACCAGTCAAATTAGCCGCATTCCCCACTGCGCACGTACTGCCAAAAGTGGGTGATATTGTGCTTTTCCCTTCTTCACTTTTTCATCGCACAATCCCATTTAATTCAAATGAAGAACGTATCTGTATTGCATTTGACCTTAAGCCTGCAACGCAGATTTCGCAAAGAAATTACTACTAGTTTTTTGCTAGTATTTTTAACGATTTGTGTCAAAATAAGCTACATAGTTGACGAAATTTGACCACTCAAGCTTCAGCATTAACAACAAAAAAAGTCAACTTAAAAATAAGAACCTTAAATATTTAACCCCTAATAATTTTTTTAGCTGTTGATTTTATTGGTTATTTTATTTAATCGTGCGTGTTTTTTATCAAACCAAAAGTTCAAAATAAATTTGGCTTAAACATTGCTTAATTACTCTGATAATTAAGCCATTTAGAGCTTAAAAATGAGGATATTATTTACATGTTGAATTCGCTAATTTATGAAGGTTGCAAGATTTTAGTTGTTGATGATCAATCAACTAGCCGAACTATACTTTCACATGTTGTTAAAAATATTAACCCAAAAATCAATGTGATTGAAAAAACCAATCCTGAAGATGCCTTGGAATGGGCTACTCAAAACACTGCCGAGTTAGTATTTATTGACTATGTGATGCCAGAAATGAATGGCATTGATTTTGTTCGCTTACTTAAAACAATGCCTAAGTATGAACATGTACCCGTAATCATGATTACGATAAAAAAAGATGCAGAGACCCGCTATGCTGCGCTAGATGCTGGTGTGGCTGATTTTTTGAGTAAACCTGTTGATATTTACGAATGTACAGCACGCAGTAAAAACTTGCTTACGATGCAGTTGCAACATATTGCATTACAAGTTAGAAGTGATGCTTTTGAGGGCCTAGTAAGATCTGCGACTGAAGAAATTAAATCGCGTGAGAAAGAAACCTTAATGCGCCTAGCACGCGCTGGTGAATATAAAGACTCTGATACTGCAATGCATTTGCAACGTATGTCTCTCTATAGCCGTGCAATTGCAGAACAAATAGGCTTGGATGAAGAAGAGGCTGAAATTATTGAGCTGGCTTCACCCCTTCACGATATAGGTAAAATTGGTATACCAGATAGCATTTTGCTTAAAAAAGAGAGTTTAGATGATCAAGAATTAAAGGTCATGCGTAAACACCCCGTTATTGGTTACGAAATTTTACAAGATAGCCCTTCAAAGTATTTACAAAAAGGCAGTGAAATTGCATTGGCGCATCATGAGCGGTTTGACGGTACAGGCTACCCCTATGCGCTTAAAGGTAAAGATATTCCCATTTCTGCGCGAATTGTAGCAATAGCTGATGTATTTGACGCACTCACCAGCATCCGTCCTTATAAAGAAGCTTGGAGCATAGATCAGGCATTAGAATATATTAGCAATGAAAGTGGTAAACATTTTGACCCAGAACTGGTAAGTGCTGTGCTATCTATGCGTACAACTTTAGAAAAAATACATAACGAACATGCTACTGCAATTCATTAACAATATGGCAAAAATAAGTAGCATTAGAAGCGCACCTAAATTTAGGCAAACAGTGTTGTTGATAGATGACCAACCCACGGTACTTGATATTCACGCTGCCATTATAAAGTCTCTTAAATTGGATTTAAAAATTGTGTGCATGACTGATCCTGTTGAAGCTCTTAATTGGCTTCAAAACAGGCAAGTAGATTTAATTATTACAGATTTTCGCATGCATCACATGGACGGCATGCAGTTTGTACATGCACTCAAAAACCATGAAAATGCATTAACACAGGCAATTATTGTGGTAACTGTACTTAAGGAGCACTCTATACACCAAGAGCTTATTGCTGCAGGGGTATCAGCCTGTTTAACCAAACCCGTTCAAACAAGCGAGTTAGCAAACATTTCTAAGGCTTTGTTAGAGCAAAGCAAACAACATTACAACTTAGTGCTAATTAACTAGACAACTCCATGCTGAAATTAATATCAAATTGGTATAAAAATGCAGCAAAAAAATGCGATGCATTAGAACTGGAGCAAGGCGCTACAAGACTCGCCATTGCTACCTTTTTCACACTTTATGTAATCATATCTTTTGTTATCAATAAAAATGTAGATCAAGGTGAACTAACAGGATTTTACTGTTTAATCGCTTTTGAGATTTGTGCATTGTATTTATTTTTTGTAATAAGTAGAGCCAAAAGCCCATCTCAAAACAGAAGATTATTAGGTAATTGGCTTGATGTAGTTGGTACTACTGTGTTTTTATCTCTTGCTGGGGATATTGCCGTTGTTTTAATTGGTGTTTACTTATGGGTCACTTTTGGCAATGGGTTTAGATTTGGTAAAAAATACTTATACCACTCTCAAGCCATTAGTATTTTAGGGTTTCTTATTGCAACTCAATTAAATCCATTTTGGGCAAAACATCAGCCAATTATTGTTGGCTTTTTTCTAATGCTAATTGCACTACCTATCTATGTTGCTAAATTAATTGAAAGAATAAATGAAGCTCGTCAAAAAGCAGAATTTGAAAGCATAAGGGCCGCAGAAGCAAACTTAGCTAAAACACAATTTGTTGCTAATATGAGTCACGAAATTCGTACACCACTTAATGGCATTATTGGTATTAGTACACTATTTAAAACTACCCCGTTAAATGCAGACCAAAAAGATTTACTCAAAACACTCGATAGCTCTTCAAAACTATTACTTTCATTACTAAATAATGTTTTAGATTTTACTAAAATTGAAGAGCGCAAATTTACGATTGAAAGCGTAGCTTTTTCACCTCAGGAAGCGGTAAAAGATACATTAGAAATATTCCGTACCCAAGCTAATACTAAAGGTGTCAAATTAGGATCTAGTATTTCAAGCAACATTGGCACACTAAAAGGTGATGCGTTTGTTATACGTCAAGTTTTAGCTAACTTATTAGGTAATGCGATTAAGTTCACTGAAGTTGGTAGCGTAACTTTGTCTGCTACTTTACTTCAGGATTACACAGAAAATTCTACTTTACGCTTTGAAGTGACTGATACTGGCGTTGGAATTCCTGCTGACAAACAACACAATATTTTTGATAGTTTTACGCAAGCAGATGCCTCAACCACTAGAAAATTTGGCGGCAGCGGCTTAGGACTTACCATCGCAAAAAAGATGGTCGAAGAAATGGGCGGCTCGCTTAGTTTCCAAAGTAGCGAAGGAATTGGAAGCCGTTTTTGGTTTGACTTAACATTAGAAAAAGCAATTACAGAAAAATCAGAATATGATCCTGAATTGAAAACCATTTCAAACGTATCCCCAATTGCTATTACTCAACAAAATTCAAAAGCGCTAGATATATTGATTTGCGAGGATGAAAGCACGAATCAGAAAATTATCACGCGCCTACTTGCTTTACCTGGCCACAATGTTGAATTAGTTACTAATGGCGACGAATTGTTAGATACCCTCGAACGAAGAAAATTTGATTTAGTCATCACAGATTTAAACATGGCAGGCATGAGCGGCACGGACGCCCTCAAACTCTATCGCTTTACACAACCTGACGACAAAAAAACAAGGTTTATTTTATTTACTGCCGATGCAACAGTATCAGCAAGGGAAGCTTCAATTGAAGCTGGATTTGACGCGTTTTTAACTAAACCCATTGAAGCGTCTACTTTATATAAAACGATTGAAAATATACTCGATTTACCAATAGGCATAGCTGAATATTGGTTAAAAAATGTACTCGCAAGCCCCGTAGAAGTTGAATCTGACCTTAAGAAGGATAACTTACAGCTAGACTGGAATGCACTAAACGAGTTAGAAAAAATAGGTACTGGCGACGAGTTATTTATGCACCGCTTGCTCAGAAACTTTTTGGCAGACTCTCTAAAACTCATTTATAAAATAGAAGCATCTACCAAACAAAAAAAATATGGTGAACTGCACGACCATTGTCACGCACTTAAAGGTAACTGCCTGAGCGTTGGGGCAATCGAACTTGCCGCTACCACAGAAGCAATTGGCAAATTAAATGCATCTAATGCAACAGAACAAACAATAGAAATATTAGATAAGCTGAACAGCGAGTTCTCTAAACTCACTCTTGCTGTTGAAGATTACCTCAGACGCCCTGCCCAAGCACGCCAAAAACCAAAAGCGAGTACCTAGGCGGTTTGTTTTGCTTCAATGGCTGTTACATCGCTACCAATTTTTGCATTTTGTGCTTTAACTAGTCTTTCCATCACCTTCAGATTTCGCTCATCCAATCTTAGCGCTGCATCAACCCAAATTTCAGTAACTTCATATAGCTCTTCAAGTGTTAATGGGCTAACACGTTGTTTTGCTCGATTAATTGCCTGAAATGAATTGAGCGAGCGGTGATTCTTTTTGATCCAATTATTAAGTGCATATTCACCTTGTCCATCCTCTGCAAGTACGTCTACTACACTCATTTGATAAAGCTCTTCACCCGTATAGACTTTGCCAGAGCGCACCATTTTTTCAGCTGCAGGCATACCAATTTTACGGGATAAAAAGCTTAACGCCCCCATGCCAGGGAAGAGGTTAAACAAAACTTCAGGCAGTCCCATAAGCGCACTTTTCTCAGCAACCATGATATGGGCAGCTAATGCAGCTTCAAAACCACCACCCATTGCCTGACCTTGTACCAGTGAAATTGTGGTTACTGGTGCCTTCATGTCATAAAATGTCCAAACATTGTTCACGCATAATTTTGCGTAACTAAGTAAATGCTCACGGTTTTTTGCGCGAATGAGTTCTGAAAAAACTGATAAATCACCACCTAAATTAAAAATACCTGGGATATCGGATGCCAATACTAAGTAGTTTGCTTTATTCATTTTTCCATTTGCAATTACTTCGCCTTGCATAGACTCTAGACTAGATTGCAAATGATGCAACTCTGACATACAAACTTTATTGAAACATGGCCTAGGCTCAGGTTTCATGTAGTAGGTCATTTTGCCAAATTCTTCTTCAAACTGTGTTCTTACTTGCGTTAAGTTATCGTTATTAGCAAGTTGAAAATCCACGACGGTATTCATGCATTTCTCCTAATTAAAATCAATGATTATCTGTATATGAATTGTTAGACTCTATACAACCATTCTTTTTATTTATTTTAAATCATATAGTTGTTGGCTATATTTAGCTTTGAATCTGAGACTATAATCTTAATAATTGCTTGTCTCAAGAAAATAATTTTGTAAAAAAAATTCTTTTAGGGTAGATTGTTCACATAAAATAACAATTAGAAAACAACTATCTTTATAAGTCACTATAAATTGTTTATGTAATGCTTTGATGTGACAGGATTTTAATAGTATTAATAATCATTTTCAGGGAAGTGTTTGTTATGCAAAAAATATTTTTAGGTTTTGTTGTTTTTACAACATCAATGACGGCGCATGCTGCGGGCTTTGCTTTAAT
>JAIYEJ010000259.1 GCA_027487055.1 Methylotenera sp.
GGACATGACTATCAGGGTCGTCGGGTAAGTTCTGTGGTGCAAGAGAAGTCGATTAATGCACGCCTAGCAGGTAAATCACGAGAAGAGTTTATTGAAATAATGCTGCATCTAAATCTACCTAAACCCAAATTAATTGATATTGCTGTACCCGCTAATCGTCGCTGCGGCTTGCCAGAACCAGTGCAAGGTTAAATAAAAAAATGCGGATAAGCCATCGGCAAATCCGCATTTAAATTAATAAAACTTGCTTATTAGAAACGCGCTCCTTGTCTGCAAAAGCTTTTTGCAGGATTTTCAGCAGTCATTAAATCCAATTTACTGGTTTTTATGGAAGTTAAGCTGCTATCACTTTTAGGCATGGCCACAACAACATCACAGTTAATGCATTTGCCTTTTACTTCATCATAGCCTTTTATTGCTTCTAAGCCTTTTACGTCCGTCATAATGGCGCCATCTAGCACTGCTTCACCCATATTAGCCCCTGTAACATCTGCACCAGTTAAATCGGCTTTGCTAAAATCTGCACGGAATAAATCTGTATTGCGCAAGTTTGCACCACGTAAATCAGCAAATCTAAAGTTGCTGCGGTTAATATCTGCACCTTCAAAGTTGCTGTTGGCAAATCTGCCTCCAATCGCATCAAATCGCATCGCACCCATGGGTTGATTGCCAATATCTAAACCAAATTTACCGTTTTTAATTGTGGCATTCGCCATATCTACATTGCCTAAGGTACCTATCATGCGGGCGTTTGTGAGGTTGGCGCCATGAAAGTTTGCTTTGTCAAAAATGGCTTGAAAGATAATAGCATCTGTTAAGTTAGTGTTTGTGAAATCGGCATTTTCGATGCGTGCTAAGTTTAAATAGGCTCCTTGCATATTAGCACCAACAAATTTAGCTCCCATTAACTCTGCGCCAAAAAAACCAACATTTTGCATATTGCAATGGCTTAAATCTAAGCCGTTAAATATCAAATATCCTACATCTTTGTTACTTAAGTCGCAGGTTTTGCTATTAATTTGCGCCAAAGCATCGGCTTGGCTAATTTTAGTGCGCTCCACTTCTGCAGTTGCAGAACTATTCTTTGCAGATTTATTTTCTGAATAAAATGCGGCAGCTTTATCGATAATTGCTTGTGGGTCAAACAAAAAGGAGTCGCGTGCACCTTCACTACCAAAGCAATAGGTTTTGCCATTAAAAATTTCGCTAATGTTGCATTTGGTTTGCACAAATGCGCCTTTAGATAATCCTGTTGTGCAATGGTCGCCAAATTCGCCTGCATTGGCTAAAATACTAAAAAATAGAGTTGTTGATGCAAGTAATACTTTTAAGGTTTTCATGATAGATCTCCAAAGTTATTTGCTGCTTTTTTAGCAGATGTTGCCAGTATAGGCACATAAAAAATAGCGACAGTAACTCTAGTCACAAAGCATGATTTAATAATAGACATTAACATGCATACTCTGGAAGGCATATGGATATTGGCTTCCAGAGTATATTATTCTCATCGAACATTTAAGCAGCATCTAATGAAAATCATTAAAATGAAAATAATTGTCGGCTAATTTAGATTTGCCTCGTTATCTGCTCATCTGCACAAAATTATTTTCGACATTATGTTGGAAAGTTTAATGGCAGAAAAATAGAGGAGATTTAAAATGCGTCAAACATTATTAATTGGTTTAATTGCTGCGACTGTTTCATTGCCTGCATTAGCTAGCCATGAAGATAATTATGAGGATCGTGCGCGTGTTATTTCAGCCACGCCACAATTTGAACGTGTGAATACGCCACGTCAAGAGTGTCGTACAGAGTACGTACGTGAAAGTTATTATGAGCCTCGTGGGCGTTCAAACACGGGTGCGATTGTAGGCGGTGTTGCGGGTGGTTTGATTGGTAGCCGATTTGGTGGTGGTAGTGGCCGTATTGCAACCGCTGCACTTGGCGCAGGTTTAGGTGCCATCGTGGGTGACCGTTATGATAATAGTGGTCGTGACTATGGTCGTGAACGTGTGGAAAATCGTCCTGTAGAACGTTGTGTAACAGTGGACAATTGGAATCAAGTACCAGCTGGTTATTTGGTAAATTATGAGTATAACGGTCGTCAATACTCAACAGTGACGAACCAAGACCCAGGTCGTTTTATCCCTGTGCAAGTACAAGTAAGACCAAATGGTTATGTAACGCAAGTGAATTATCGTGATGACGATGATGACCGAGGTTGGAAACGAGGTCGTGGTCATCGTAAACATGAGCGTAATTACTGGTAATATTCTACAAAGTTTTACTCAGTAAATAGTAATAAAAAGGCTGCTCACAAGGCAGCTTTTTTATTGGGCGCTAAATGTTAGCAGTCATACTATAGATGTTAAAATGACGTTTATGTTAGCCTTTATAAAAAAACTATTGCTGGGACAAAAACCAAATGCTGCAAAAGCATGGCAAGCTTCTGGTCAAGAAGCGGGTAACGCTTATTGGCTATATGCCGCGCCCGTGCATTTGGTGTTACAACGCGATAGTTTTAGCTTGAGTGACCCAGTGCCACTGTTACTAGAAATGGCCGAAGTAGACAAATTAACAAATGCACTCAATCAGCACTTTTTGCCAGATGGTAAGCAATTTTTCTGGGTTGAGAACACTTGGTATTTGCGTTTAGAACAACATCCACAAATAGAAACATTTGCCCCAGCATTAGTCGTTA
>JAIYEJ010000110.1 GCA_027487055.1 Methylotenera sp.
CAAAGGCCTTTAGTTGTTTTAGGCCTAGCAGGTTTTCTGTTGTTACAGGCAGGGTTAAGCCTATACCCTCTGCAATAGAAAGGGAAAACCGCACAAAACCGAATGGCAGGCTGGCAAATTTTATTTTTTTGCCCCGCGATGCAGCAATAGCTTCATACATATACTTAAGCGTATAAACTTTTGCCGATCCAATACAGTAGGTGCCGGTAATTTTTTGCTGCACTATTTTCTCTATAAGCTTTGCCAGGTCTGATATATGGATAACCTGTATGGGTTGCTGGCCGCCGCTTATTAAGGGTATAACAGATGATTTTGCAATGGTTTGTTGTATGGTATTATAAAGACCGCCGCTGCTACCCATTACAAGGCCTAGCTTTAATATACAGGCTGTGGTATTATCCAGCTTTTGTTCCAGGCTAAACTTGTGTTTTCCATAGTCAGACAATGCATCGCCGTGCGCTGACATTGACGAGAGGAATACAAAGTGAATATTTTTTTGTTTGCAAATAGCTGCCAGCTTTAGCGTAGCATCAATATTGGTTTGTAATGCGTGCTTGTTTTTTTTATCAGCTTTAATAAAAGCACAGTGCACCAAAACCTCTGCATCGTCAAAGGCATTAAATGTGTTTTCGTCTGTTAAATCAAACCTTCTCTCTTCGGTGTTTTGCCCTGCCGCGTTGGTTAATGTGCGTTTTAGTGCTATAATACTATGGTGTGCCGATAGGTACTTAACCAACTCTGCCCCAATAAATCCCGATGCCCCTGCTATTGCAATTTTCATATTATCCTTTTAAAGCGTGTTTAGCTACCCTGTCGGCATTGGCCATAAGGGTAAATGATATGCCTTTTGCCGGCACATATTTAAAAGAAGAACCATCGGCCACCCAAACGTTTTTTGTTTGGTGCAGCCTGCCGTTCTCGGCAGTGGTATAAAGCGCTTCGTTGGCCGAGAAGGGTAAAATACCCGCATAGTGTATACTAGAGCCATGGCCCGGATAAACTTTTTGTACCGGTATGCACCCCATGCTGCGGAATGTTTGAAAAAATTTGGCTTCAGTTGCCAGCACCTCTTTTTCTTCTGCGCTGCTAAGCCTGTAATCTGCAAATAGCCTGTCGCCTGTTGCAGAGTTTGTGTCTTTTTCAAGCCGCACAAACTTACTGCTGCCGCCATATTCGGGGTGGTGTATGCCTGCTATTACCATTGCCGGAACAAGGTATTGCATTACCGCGCGCCCGGTGGCAAAGTTTAGCGGTGCTTCTTTTATCAACCTATACAGCAGCAACGACCGGTAGGTAAACATAGCTGCCATGGCAACATCGCTGTTGTCTTGTTTTTTATCGTAAAACAGAACCGCCTGCCCCATACCGCTTTTGTGCCTCTCAGTTTCTATACCCAGCATGCGCCAGTTTATCATAGGTACATAAACATATGGGTTGCAAATTAGCGGCAGGGTTTGTTGCTGCTTAAACGAGCGCAGTACTATACGCGCTGTGCCTAATACACCGCTGCACAAAACGAGCTTACGGCACCAAAATTCTTTTTCTTCGTTCGTTTCAGTATGGGTGCATACAACTTTTACCAAGTCGCCAACTTCTTCAAAACGGGTTACAAGCACCCTTTCTTCCAATTGAAAATTTGTCTTTTTCTTCAACTTATCCACCGTCATCCACGGCCTGTATACCGATTGTTCATTGTCGTGCCAAAAGTCCATGTCGTTGTAAGAAAATGCCTTGCGGCCTTCTTTGTCTTTTGTAAGCAATGCAACCCCCGGTACACCCGCATAAAAACCTTTCTTGTTTAGTGCTTGTTTTTTTCTGGTGTATCGCTCCAGTATAGCCAGCATCCCGGCTTCGGGCTTTATGGCTGGCAAAATATTGTTTAGCCCGCCAACGGTATATGGCAAGGCATCATCTATCCCCGCCGAAACACCAATCCTGTCGCCCACTGTTTGGTAGCTATCAGTAAACTTACTTTTGCTAATGCCCATTTTTTCAAATTCAGCATCAGAAAATATATAGCAGCCTGCACCCCAGGCATTGCCAAGTCCGCCATAAGCCAAACTTTCCATCGGAAAGAAGGTGTTACCGGCAATAGCAAGCCATTTATCAAGTTCTTTTACAATGTATTTTCGCCCCGGTGTAAGCTGCGCCCCTGTTTTTATAGCGCCCCATGGTACTCCCTCAAAATTATCGCCTAAAAATAGCTGCCGCTGGTTGTCGCTTTCTTTGCGGATGCTTAAAAAATCGGTTGTAGGATATTCTACTCCAGTTTCGTTTTTATAAGCAACATCGAGCATCAGCACATTGGCCCCTTCTGTTACCAGTGTTTCCGCGGCCATGGCCCCGGTTAAGCCCGAGCCTACAACAATATACTCTATGGGGTTTTCGGGGCTATTCAATGTTGTTCAGTTTGATTATTAATACACCAATTATAGCCGTAAAAAAAGCGTATGCCACATTAAAGCCAATACCAAAAAAGTAAAAGGGGCTGCGTTTGCGCGGCAAAAAATATTCGGTATTGTATTTTGATGATTCAAGCAGGCAAAGCATTACAAATATCCTTTTCCGCAATACCGACTCGCGATTGGTAAATGCCAACCCACCATCAATAGCCCGCATATAAAAACGCCAGCCAACCATACGTTTATAGGTTTGCTCCTGCGCAGGTGTTAAGGCCATGTCCAGCTTGGTTACCGCATCA
>JAIYEJ010000254.1 GCA_027487055.1 Methylotenera sp.
ATGGGTTAAGTGACCACCATGACCCAAGTTCATACCCATGACGGTATCGCCCGGTTTTAATATGGAAAAATACACCGCTTGGTTGGCTTGCGAGCCAGAGTGTGGTTGCACATTTGCGTATTCTGCGCCGTATAAAGCTTTTAAGCGGTCAATCGCTATTTGTTCAACTTGGTCTACATATTCACAGCCGCCATAAAAACGTTTACCCGGGTAGCCTTCTGCATATTTATTGGTGAGCTGTGAGCCTTGAGCTTCCATCACGGCTGGGCTGGTATAGTTTTCTGATGCAATCAGCTCAATATGCTGATGTTGACGCACTACTTCTGCATCTATCATGTTTGCTAGTGCTGGGTCTGCGGTATGAAGTGTATTTGACTTACTGAACATAACAAGGAACTTTCCAATAATAGTGTTTTAAAAGCAAAGCTTTAATATGAGATTAAACGCGAAATTAATAGCATATTTTATCATGTCAGCTTGGATATTTAAGCTTTGATGCTATAAATTAATAACTAGTTCTAGAAATTAATATCCAGTTTTGCGAATTAAATCCATAAATAGCCAATTGCATCCTGATTATAGGTACTTACGTGCATTTTTATGCCACTGCGACAGTTAAGCACACCTCTTTTTTGCACCAAGTTGGGTCATAACTTCCAGATTAGTGCGGCCTTACGCATGTGCATTTAACGAACCTAATTTTAAGTCACTGATTTTATTGGTAAATTAGTTGGCACAGCATTTGCTAATACTTAATCAAGCGTGAATCTCCAAATCCGCCTTCCCTCTTGCCCAGCCATAGCGCTGGGCTTTTTTTTATTTATACTACCTTATCCAACCATTTATTTTATTGTCTTAGTCCTTATTAACTATTAGCTTAATGATGCAAACGTTATAATGTACTTATTAATTTTGAAATAAGAGAAAATCAGATGAAATGGACTGACAGCCAACGAATCGCAGAAGAACTGTTCGACAAACATCCAACAATAGACCCAAAAACCATACGCTTTACTGATTTAATGGCATGGGTGATGGCATTAGAAGACTTTGATGATAGCCCTGAACATTGTGGTGAAAAGATATTAGAAGCCATACAGCTCGCTTGGATTGAAGAAGCAGACTAATTTAACAGTCTAAATAAACATATAATTTTCATGTTCGAAGCTTTATTTTTACTGTTTGTTAAGCATTTTATTTGCGATTTTCCATTGCAAGCAAATCCATGGTTATATCGCAATAAAGGCAGGTATCTGCACCCAGGTGGTATTGTGCATGCGGGCATACATGGCATTGGCACGTTGTTGGTACTTGCCCCTTTTATTGGTAGCGCATCAATTATGTATGCATTGATTGATATGGTCATACATTACCATATTGATTGGGCTAAAATGAACGTGGCAAAGCACTATGATTTGCAACCGCACAATAGCGAGCAGTTTTGGATATTGCTAGGCTTTGATCAATTGTTGCACCATATCACTTATTTTCTGATTGTTTATTTTTCTTTTAATTTATCACTTAACTTTTAACGTATTAATTAGCGACTTAACACCATGCAAACACTAAAATCTATGCAACCACCTAAAGAAATCTTTAAAGCTTATGACATACGGGGCATTGTCGGAAAAACGCTCACCCCAGAAATTGTAGAAGCGATTGGACATGCGCTGGGCAGCGAAGCGAAACAGCGTGTGCAAAGCGAGATTTGTATTGGCTATGATGGCCGATTATCCGGCCCAGAACTCGCGCAAGCCTTATCAAAAGGCATTCGTAAAGCCGGTGTTAATGTGGTGAATTTAGGGATGGTAGCAACGCCTATGGTGTATTTTGCAGCCTACCATTTAAATAACAATTGCGGCGTGATGGTAACTGGTAGCCATAACCCACCTGATTACAACGGCCTTAAAATGGTACTTGCAGGTGAGACGCTCTCAAACGAAACCATACAGAGCTTGCGTCATCGCATTGAATACAACCGCATGACTTTTGGCGAAGGCTTTGAGCGTAATTACGATATCGCACCAGACTATATTGCAAAAATTAAAGCTGATATTAATTTAACAAGACCGATGCAAATTGCTGTGGATTGCGGCAATGGTGTCGCTGGTGCGTTCGCAAAAAAACTCTACAACGCCATTGGTTGCCAAGTGGATGAGTTATTTTGTGAAGTCGATGGACATTTTCCTAACCATCACCCTGACCCTTCAGTACCAGAAAATTTAAATGATTTAATCTCTGCGCTTAAAACAACGCGCGCTGAGGTGGGCTTGGCTTTTGATGGTGATGGCGACCGGTTGGGCGTTGTAACAAAAGAGGGCAACATAATTTACCCAGACCGCCAATTATTATTGTTTGCAGAAGATGTGTTAAAACGGAATAAAAACGCGAATATTATTTTTGATGTGAAATCGACCCGCAACTTAACCCCTTGGATTACCGAACTTGGTGGCAACCCCATCATGTGGAAAACGGGTCATTCGCTCGTTAAAGCAAAAATTAAAGAAACCAATGCCGCAATTGCGGGCGAAATGAGTGGTCACATCTTTTTTAATGACCTCGATGAAAAAGGCGTGAAACGCTGGTATGGCTTTGATGATGGCTTGTATGCTGGTGCTCGCATGATAGAAATTTTAAGCCGCTTTCCAAATCCATCTAAAGTACTCAACAACTTGCCAGATAGCGTAAGCACACCTGAACAGCATATTAATATGAAAGAAGGCGAACCGCATGCGCTGATTGCCACCTTGCAAAAAACAGCTAAATTTGAGGGTGCAAAAGAAATTATTACCATTGACGGCTTGCGTGTGGAATACCCAGATGGTTTTGGTTTAATGCGCCCATCAAACACAACACCTGTGATTGTGCTACGCTTTGAAGCCAATGATGAAGCGGCTTTGAAGCGTATTCAAGCAGATTTTAGAGAAGTGATTTGGGCTGCTGCACCTAACGTGGCCTTGCCTTTTTAATACTAAAGGTCTTTTTCCAAATGCTTTTGTTTTAAATTAAGCTAGGCAAAATAAGTGATGTCACAAAGTAAACTATTATTTGCCATTGCTTG
>JAIYEJ010000145.1 GCA_027487055.1 Methylotenera sp.
GATGCGGCGCGCCCTGGCCTAACAAGCAATCTACTTAACCATTTACTGAATACACTAGAACATGATGCTGTTGGGGGCTTGCTAGCTTTGCCTATGGCCGATACGTTAAAAGAAGCTGATGCGAAGAGTCGCATTTTAAAAACAATTCCGCGCGATAGTTTATGGCAAGCACAAACGCCACAAATGTTTCGTGCAAAAACTTTGCAACAAGCGCTGCAAAGCTTTGCTGGCGCGCCTACCGACGAAGCGCAAGCGATTGAAGCACTAGGTTTTAACCCTAAGTTAGTGCAAGGAGAATTACGCAATATGAAAGTGACATTTCCACAAGATTTAGCACTTTTAGAGCTATTATTTGCCGCAAAGACTAATGAGGTGAAAGCATGATAAGAATAGGGCATGGTTTTGATGTGCATGCGATGGTTCGTGGGCGCAAATGCATTATTGGCGGCGTGGATATTCCATTTGAATTGGGTTTAGACGGCCATTCTGATGCAGATGTTTTGTTGCATGCTGTTTGTGATGCGCTATTAGGTGCAGCGGCACTTGGCGATATTGGCAAACATTTTCCACCGTCTGATATGCGTTATAAAGGCATTAATTCGCGCGAGCTATTGCGCCATGTGGTGGCACTATTGGCTGCAAAACATTATGTGGTGAATAATATTGATGCAACAGTGATTTGCGAGGCGCCAAAACTTTCCTCACACACGGCACAAATGTGCCAAAACATCGCGAGAGATTGTAATGTTGATGTTGCACAGATCAATATAAAAGCAACCACAACTGAAAAATTGGGCTTTACCGGCCGTGGCGAGGGCATTGCGGCTGAAGCGGTGTGCACAATTATCACGACTTAAATGCTGCAAACCTAATATTGCAACTTATAGCAATATTGTTACTCACAAATCTGTATCAAATTTCTTTTATTAAATGAAAGCCAGTTTTTAATCCCAATGTTTAAGTGGTTTCAAAATCTATCATCGCCATTTCCAGATACGCTCATCGAGACTCCATCCAAAAACTTTTGGGCGTTTGCATGGGCATGCACGCAAGGCTTACGCCCTTATTTATTAGGCATGACCATTTTTACAGGGATTATTGCCGCTTTTGAGGCAGCTCTTTTTGCCATGATGGGCAAAGTGGTGGATTGGTTAAGTGCGGTGCCTAAAGAGGCGTTATGGCAAAACTACACCAGTGATTTAGTGATTTTGGCAGCTATTTTGTTGTTAAGTACAATGTTTATTTTATTCCAGACCATGTTTAAGCACCAAACCTTGGCGGCCAATTTCCCTATGCGTATGCGTTGGAACTTTCACCGCTTAATGCTGAATCAAAGCATGAGTTTTTACCAAGATGAATTTGCAGGCCGTGTTGCCACAAAGGTCATGCAAACAGCCTTGGCGGTGCGCGATGTGTGGTTTATTGTGGCCGATATTATGGTGTACGTGCTGGTGTATTTTGGCAGCATGGTTGGAATTGTGGCTTATTTTAACTCATTGATTGCTATACCATTTTTAGTGTGGCTATTCGCATATGTGCTGAGTTTAAGCTATTTTGTACCGAGATTAAGCAAAACCTCGCAACGCCAAGCCGATGCGCGTAGCTTAATGACTGGTCGTATTACCGATGCTTACACCAACATTAGCACTGTTAAATTGTTTTCACATGCGGGGCGCGAGGGCGCTTACGCCAAAGATGCGATGCAAGAATTTCTAGGTACCGTGCACGCACAAATGCGTTTGGTGAGTATGGTAGAAATTGTGAACCACATACTTAACATGTTGTTGATTATTGCAACTGGCTTGACAGCCTTATATTTGTGGAGCAAAGGTGAGGTTTCGGTAGGCGGTGTGGCGGCTGCAACTGCGATGTCGTTACGCCTAAATGGTATTTCGCATTGGGTGATGTGGGAGATGACATCTTTATATGAGCAAGTGGGCACTGTGCAAGACGGCATGAGTACTCTCACCACGCCCAATAAAGTGCTAGATAGTACTGACGCAAAACCATTGCAAGTCACGCGTGGCGAAATTAAGTTTGATGCGGTTAATTTTAACTACGGACGTGAACAGAATGACGATTACAAAGCATTGTTAACAGGGCTTAACCTGCACATTAAAGCGGGTGAAAAAGTGGGGCTGGTTGGACGTTCAGGCGCGGGTAAATCGACCATTGTGAATTTGTTGCTACGCTTTTACGAGGTTGAGGCTGGCAAAATTTTAATTGATGAACAAAATATTAATCAAGTAACGCAGGTGAGTTTGCGCGAACATATCGGCATGGTCACGCAAGACACAAGCCTATTACACAGAAGTGTGCGCGATAATATTTTATATGGTCGCCCAGATGCGACAGAGGCTGAAATGATTGCTGCCGCAAAACGCGCAGAGGCACATGATTTTATAATAGGTTTAGCCGATGCAAAAGGCCGCACGGATTACGATGCGCATGTGGGTGAGCGTGGGGTTAAGTTAAGTGGCGGTCAACGGCAACGTATTGCAATTGCTCGGGTGATGCTTAAAGATGCCCCGATATTGTTATTAGATGAAGCCACTAGTGCGCTGGATTCTGAAGTCGAAGCTGTGATTCAAGAAAGCCTATATAAACTCATGGAAGGTAAAACGGTGATTGCGATTGCGCATCGTTTGTCCACCATCGCCGCGATGGATAGATTAATTGTGCTAGATGAGGGCAAGATTATTGAAGAAGGCTCGCATAAAAAATTGCTGGCTAAAAAGGGGCTATATGCAAGTTTGTGGGAACGTCAAAGTGGCGGTTTTTTAGGTGATGACTAATTCTGCTAAAAACTTGTTTTACACAAACTTAGTTGGTATGTTGTTTTTGTTGCTATTCATTGGGTTTAAAATTGCACATGCAGATACTAATATTAAAAAAACAAGTGATAAAAAGCCAAGCACAAATTTACAAACATTTTACAGCTTGTATGATGATGGCGGTGAGCACCCTGTAGGTGCTTGTAATACAGTTAATGTGTTGCCTAATGCGTTATCTAAAAAGCTACTTAAAACTAAGCTTGCATCATATATGGGTAGCCAGCAAATTGAGTTTGCAGATAAAAACGAAGCTGCAATAGATGCTTATGAGCATTATTTTTTGTTAGCAAATGAATGCAACGCTGCTTTAAAGCATTTGCAAAAAATCTATGGTTATTAGTCATGGATATTAGTAACTTTTGGGCAATCGCAAAGGAGACAACATGAGCACACAAACAAATAGTGTTGAAACGCGCCCACCTTTACCACCCTTTACGCGCGAGAATGCAACGCAAAAAGTGCGCATGGCAGAAGATGGTTGGAACAGCCGCGATCCGCAACGTGTTTCAATGGTATACACAGTTGATTCGCAATGGCGTAACCGTGCGGAGTTTCCCAAAGGACGTGAGGCTATTGTGGAATTTCTAACCCGCAAATGGTCAAAAGAGCTAGATTACCGCCTGATTAAAGAACTTTGGGCATTTGATGCCAACCGAATTGCGGTGCGCTTTGCTTATGAATGGCATGACAATTCTGGACAATGGTTTAGAAGCTACGGCAACGAGAATTGGCAGTTTGATGCAAATGGCTTAATGGAACTGCGCTACGCCAGCATTAACGATTTACCGATAAACGAATCTGAACGGAAATTCTTTTGGCCGCTAGGCCGCAGGCCAGATGACCATGTGAGTTTGAGTGAGTTGGGGTTATGATATTGTTTAAAGTCAAAGTGGATGCCCAAGCTGTTATGCATCAGCTAGGGAAAATAAATCCAATTTAATTAGCTTTTACAAGCAAGAAAATGATTTAATTTTATTTATCTTCTTTTTCTTCTTTTGTTTTTTTAACACCTGCTTTGTCTAGTAGCGCCTGGCCTTGCTCAGTTTGAGCTAAACCTTCCAACATAGCGCCAACTTGCGTTCCACCATTGGATGAAAAGATATCCATAATACTTTTCATGCCGTTTTCAACGTTACCAGAGTTAGCGATAACCTTTACGTTTGCTTGTGCTAAAGCTTTGGCTTGCTCAATACCAACTGCTTGGGTTGCTTTTACCTGCTCAATAGTAACTAAATATTGTTGATAACCAGCATTCTCACCAATTTCTTTAGCAAGTACAATTTGCGCTTGCACAGGTGCCAATTGCATTGCTTTTTCTGCTTCGGCTTTAGCAGTGCCTTCTACCGCAATACCTTCAGACTCACGCTTTTTACTTTCTAAGTTACCTTCAGCCACTAAGATTGTGGTTGATTTCGTTCCTTCAGCCACTAAAATTGTCGTTTCCTTTTCTTGTGCGGCTTTAATAATCGCCATTTCTTTGTTAATGGCTGCCGTTTCCTTGTCTTGATTTGCTTTAACAATTTGAACATCTTTATTGATGTTTGCTTGCATCACTTCTGAAACCTTAGTAATTTCTAGCTCTTTTTCTTTCGTGATTTTTGCCTGCTCTTTAATAGACTGTTGTGATAGTTCGTTTGCAATCCCTACAGCTTGTTCTTTTTCAGCAGTACGTGCGCCGACTTTTTGCAACGCTTCTTGCTCTTGAATATCGGTTTCACGTTTAGCTTCAATTTCAGCAATATTTGCTTTCTTGTTATTCTCTGCAACTTCAATTCGACTTTGCATTTCAATCAAAGATTTCTTTTTCTCCATAATATTTTTAATAACTTCAGAGTTTTCAGAATCTCTAATGTCCATTAACTCGATATTTTTAACGGTTGAAACCCCCCAGTTTTTTTTTTTTTTTTCAAC
>JAIYEJ010000200.1 GCA_027487055.1 Methylotenera sp.
GCATGGGTTTGGGAGCATCAGGCGATTACAAGGGCTAGGTTCGCTGCTGGAAATAACCAAGTAGGTCATGCATTCGAATTGGTTAGAGGGCAAATTTTATCTAAGAAACGAGATTTAAGCTTTCTCAAGACAGAGATATCTGTGATGCGCCAAAGAATGAAATCTGTGCATAAGCATACCTTTGGGCAATTTGACCTTAAACAAAGTTTGGGAGGGATGATAGATGTTGAATTTATAGCTCAATACTTTATTCTAGCGTACTCTAATGAGTATCCATCACTTATGAAGCATCAGGGGACGGCTGAAACTATATTAAATTGTGGGGAGCTTGGTTTAATTGATACTGAACTCGCTAAAGAAGTAGCAAGTTCATACTATCGTTACAGAACAGAGCAACATGCTATGAGATTACAAGGTTACTCATCTGCTTGGGTCCCGGAGGCAGTTGTAATAGATAATGTAAACTCAGTTCGGTCACTGTGGAACAAGATTTATTAATTAATCGAGTTTGGAGAAATTGTTTATACTTTTTATATAATTGAAAATTAATTTCATCAACATATAGCTAGGATACACAATTGATCCTTTGGATTGAAACTACTCACAGGGTTTGAAAAAATGTGCGGCAGTCCTTAGACTCAATCATACCCAAAACTGCCTCTTATTAAAATTTTTAAACTTTATCGAATTCACAAAAGCGGACATTCATGAACTCATATATATCTTGCGGCTTAAAGGGTTAAATTGATTTAACTTTACAAGAAATTTAAAATACCTCGAATGTTGACCCACCTAGAGGAGAAATATGCGTCTAATTCGACTCATGTAGCTATACTAGTCTGCTCGCAACCTGAGCAGGAGAATTGGAGTGATTGACGTGGCGATATTTAAGTATAATCAGACGCTGACATTTACGCGACAAAATGCCCATAAGAGAGCTAGCTAGACTTACAGGCGTATCTAGAAATAGCATTATGAAAGTACCTTGCAGGTAATGTGGTAGAGCGTACAATACGCCAGACAACGAAGCCGTAGCATATCTGACCCAAACCTACTCAAGTTAACTCAATGGCTCAAATTTGAGGCTACATTAAATTGGAATGGGTGGCGCATACCTAGAATTTTGTGTGGCACCTTTGGGTTGGAATGCTGAGTCAGGAGCAGCAAAAGTGAGTGCGCAAAAACCCCAGCCAGCTATAAAGCTATTAATCCCACTGGCCTAATTTGGGAATTTTACAATCAATAATTGAGACAAATCTCGATTATTTTTATATAAAAACAAGCACGAGGATTTTTTCCCTCTGTTCACTTTAAGATTAATTATCTATCGCGCTGACCACATCTGCTGTAATGCAAACTCATAATCTTGAGTAAATACTTGTGCATCCATCAAGGCTGATTTTTCCATTTTTTGACGCAAACTTAATCTAAGTTCATTAAGTTGTTTAATATCTTTGACCATCTGCGTCGCCTGCTTAACATAATCCTCTTTGTTTTTACACACCCACTCTGGATAGCCTAGATTGTTAGCTAGCGTTAAGCCCATTCTACTTCTCACAGTGTTACCTTCTAAGGAGACAAAAGGCACCCCCATCCATAATCCATCACAAGTGGTTGTGCCTCCGTTGTATGGAAATGGGTCTAGGATTAAATCGACATGATGATAAAGCTCAAAGTGGTTATCATTTTTATAGGCTAATAAAACAAGCTTATCTGAATCAACTCCCTGACTTGCAAACTCCTGCTTAATGGAATCATGAAGTATTTGAATTTCTTCTACTACCAGCAACAATTTACTGTTTGGAATTTTCAATAAAATATCTGACCATAGGCCAATAACCTCATGTGTTACCTTATTAATATTGTTAGTACACCCAAATGTAATGTAACCATTTTGTAGAGCAGGTGTATTTTTTACAGCGACCGAAGGCGAATTAATTAAATCTGGTGTTTTAAAGCAAGGTGCGTATGTATACCACAGTTTTGGCATTACATAAGGTTTTTCGTGAGTGATATGTGCTGATGTTGGCTCAAGCCATTGATCTGTAATACGGTAGTCAAAGCACTTTAATCCTAAAGTACCTAAGTATCCCATCCACGAGATTTGCAAAGGTGCCGGTTTTAGCATAAAGGTTAATATGCGGTTACCTATGGTGTAGCCTGAGAGGTCAACTAAAATATCAATGTTATCTTCGCGTATCTTTTTAGCTAAATCTTCATCACTCATTAAAGCGCAATCATGCCAGCTATCAAATAATTCTATATAGCGCTCTGTAATAACGTCTTTATATTGGTTATTATAGTAAGCATATAATTTAAATTTTTCATGTTTATGGTGTTTAATTACTGGCATCATAAATGCTGATACAGCATGAAACCGAAAATCTGCAGATACATAGCCAATATTAAGGGGTCGATTTTCACTTTTTTGCAAAGCATTTGCCATCCATGTAGATTGGCGTGGTACCTCAAAGATATTTCTAAATATATCGTAGTGATGATTCAGGGTGGCTTCATCAATATTTGCGCTATATTGCATGGTTAAAAAAGCACCAGTGTGATAATCAATTTGGGAAGGTAAATTCGACTTTGCTTGAATATTATGTTTAACCGCTGATTCAATATTACTTAATTTTTTAAATGCTATTCCCAAACCATTATGTGCCATTGCAAAATCTGGGGCTAATGAAACTGCGCGCTGATAATGCTCGATTGCGTCATTGAACTTGGCTTCATCAAATAAAACATTCCCAAGGGCATAGACAATCTCTGCGTTACTTGAATCTAATGCATACGCTTTATGTAAGCAGTCTTTGCATAGGTCAGTATTGCCCATGTCTTTGTAGAGATTGCTTAAATTAAATAATCCCATCGTAAAGTTTGGGTCTATTTTTAATACCTTTTCATACAACGATTTTGATTTCTGATAATTTCGATCATGCTTATGTAAAAAACTTGCATAATTGTTGAGCGCAGGAATCATTACTGAATCTAGCTTAATGGCTCGTTCAAAGTGACGTCGTGCATCATTTAATTTGCCAAGGCTCTCCTTAACTGTAGCAAGATTACAATGTGCTTCAGCATTATTGGGATCAATTTCAAGCGCTTTAGTCAACCAAGCTTCTGCCACAGGCCACTGATTAGCGTGCTGAGATAACAAACCTAAAAGATGCATTGCTTCAAAATTTTTGGAGCTTACATGCAACACTTGACGGCATAATTGCTCAGCCTGCTGCAATTGCCCATGATGAAAGTTAAAATAAGCTGAATCTAGTATTGCACTGATTTGAACTTGCGAGACATTAGGGAAAACTCGACTAACGGAGTTACTTCCCATACAGCAATTTTTATATTTTTTTTGACTGCCACAACTACAAGGATCATTACGACCTAATTTAGTTGTGCGATCTGCATTTGCTGCCATGATTGACATACTTAGAACATTTAAGTAATTAATATTGTAATCACCAATTATGAATATTTAATGAATTTGTCAAATCACAACGTGTTAGTCCGTCTATATTCACTACTTAACCAGTAGTACAACTTTTCTATAATATTTTGCGTAGCGACAAGTTAATTAATTCAGCTTTGTCCCCCTTAGACTCAATCATCCCCTTAGCTTAGCTGATATATCTAATCAAATTTTGTAAAGCTACAATCATCCATATTCTGTTAATGCACTAATAAATAACATATACAAAACTCATGCACCTCAATGATGCATGAATATTACAAAATCAAACTAATCGAATTCAAAAAAATATAAGTGTTTATATTTACCTATTCTTATTGGATTTTAATACTATAAATCACAATGACTTATCATAAAGCTAATTGAATTTAATGCGCTTAACTTACTGAATGGTATGGCTTTTGCTTTAAAGATTGGAAATATATAAATCCATAATATTGGTTTAATAAGATTGCATTCATATTGAGCCCTTAGCAGGATACGACAAAACTTATAAGGGATAAGCAGTATGCAGAAGCACATACTACAAGAAATTATCGATTCGTTACACGCACAATATTTGAAAAATAATGATGGAGAAATAGCTACATACATTCCTGAATTAGGCAAGGCCAATCCAGCCCATTTTGGTATCAGCCTTGCCACAAAAGATGGTCGAATTTTTGAAACGGGCGATTCTGATCAACTTTTTACAATTCAATCAATTTCTAAACCATTCACCTATGGCATGGCTCTTGAAGTGTTTGGCCAAGAGAAAGTATCTCAGCATGTTGGCGTTGAACCAAGTGGTGATGCTTTCAATTCTATTGAATTAGAGTCTGGAACCAATCGTCCGTTCAATCCAATGGTAAATGCTGGGGCTATTACTGTCTCATCTTTACTTTACCAACATTATGGAGATGAAGCGCTAGAAGTTATGCTGAAGCGCTTTAGCGATGCTGCTGGGCGAGAGCTAAGTGTGGATGAAGCCGTTTACGAATCAGAAGCCCGAACGGGTCATCGTAATCGTGCAATAGCTCATTTATTATTAAACTTTGGTATGGTGGATGAAAATATTGAGCCAGCGCTTGATCTGTATTTCAAGCAATGTTCTATTCTAGTTAATTGTAAAGACCTTGCTGTGATGTCTGCAACGCTTTCAAACCTTGGCAAAAACCCTGTAACGTCCAAAGAAGTATACGAAATTACCTGCGTAAGAAATATGCTTTCTATTATGTTAACTTGTGGCATGTATGACTATTCTGGACAGTGGGCATATAAGGTGGGAATTCCAGCTAAAAGTGGTGTGAGTGGCGGTGTGACCGCTGTTGTAAATCGACAACTTGGTTTGGCCTGCTACTCCCCAAAACTTGATAGTCGGGGAAACAGTTGCCGAGGAATTGACGCATGTATTTCTTTAACTAACGAGCTTGGGTTGCATGCCTTTGATTGCATGAACATCGGATCTTCATATTTAAAGGTTATACTAGAAGAGTAAAATACTAGAAAAGACATAATTCAAAAAAAACATCAAAGCAATAAATCATGTTTTTTAACTTTAGAAGATGTTAATTCCTAAATTTTATTTTTATAATAAATTATTAATAGAATACACATCAAGGACGGAGTCGATAATGTTAGCAATTAAAAGAGAAAATTGGATCATAAGCCTGATAATGCTGTTTGCAATGTTTAGTGTAAATGCCCTAGCTGGAACTGGAATGGTAAAGTCGGTCAAAGGCGATGTCACTATCAAGCGCGAAGGTAAAACCTTAAATGCAAAGGCTGGCAGTTTGTTACAGGTTTCTGACACGATAGTGACTGGACCTGATAGTACGGTCGGTATCACTTTGGAAGATGGCACATTACTCTCTGCTGGACCAAACTCTAGTTTAGCGCTTAATAAATTTATGTTTGATAGCACTACTAATAAAGGCGCACTGGACGCTACACTTAAACATGGTACATTAGCTGTTGTTTCAGGCAAACTCTCAAAAACATCTCCAGATGCAGTCACATATCGTACACCAACAACCATTCTAGGTGTTAGAGGTACAGAGTTTGTTATTGAAACTGAATCAAAAGATAAATAATAGCCTCTTAACACTTTCAAAAAATTGAGCATTATGACGAGACTGAGGAATTAATGTGGGAATGTTTTCAGAATTAGATTTACGCTTTATAGCACTATTACTTTTATCTTTCGTGCTTGGCGCTTGTGC
Organism: Methylotenera sp.; assembly: GCA_027487055.1. Classification (GTDB taxonomy): domain Bacteria; phylum Pseudomonadota; class Gammaproteobacteria; order Burkholderiales; family Methylophilaceae; genus Methylotenera_A. Next base: position 5,677 of record JAIYEJ010000200.1, read on the forward strand.
TACGGGCAAAGATCGTATCGTTCTACTTCCAAATAAAGATGGTAGTTCGAGCGCATTGACTTTAAAAACAAGTAAAGGCGAAACCGTTCTTGATAAACCTTACTCTGCCGCCAATGTTGCAGAGAGTGGCGCAATCACTCCATTAGAACAAAATGCTGAATCAGTAAAAACAAATTATGGAAATGTGCTATCAGCTCAGCCAGAACGCCCTGTTTCTTACATGCTTTATTTTATTAGTGGCACAGACGAGTTAACGCCTGAATCAAAGGTGATGTTACAACAGGTAAAAGCTGAACTAAAAGCGCGTGCAGCCCCAGAAATTACTGCGATTGGACATACGGACACTGTTGGCAAAGATGCAAATAACGACAACCTTTCAAAAGAGCGTGCGACTACGATGAAAAACGTTTTAGTCGCTTATGGAGTTTCAGGTGAACACTTCACGGTTGCTGGCCGCGGCGAACGAGAGTTGTTAGTACAAACAGCAGATGGGGTTGATGAACCAAAGAACCGGCGTGTGGAAATAAATGTCCGTTAACATGATTGTTAATGGCTAATAGTTAATATTTTGGGGGTATAACTCATGAAATTATCGATTGCATCCTAAACTTGTATTAATATTTTTTATAATTTTTCAAACCCTACATTAACGGCAACTAAACATTATGACAATTGAATTTGTGGACATAGAAGAAAATTTGCGTAGCATTTCACTAACTGGCCGCCTAGATATACAAGGCACAGAGGAAATCTCTACAGAGTTCACCAAGCTTAATTCAGAAGCAAAACAAAATGTCATTATAGATTTATCTGCAGTAAGTTTCTTAGCATCAATGGGTATTAGAGAATTAATTAGTAATGCTAAGACCTTACAACGTCGCGGTGGTCGTATGATTCTTTACGTTGGTGAAAATGCACTAATTGCAAAGATTTTAGAAACCACTAACATTGGTGAATTGTTACCACTGTTTAGAGTTAAAGAAGATGCTAAAAAGGCCGCTCTTGCTTGATATCGCATAATCCATCCATCAACTCAAATGAATTTGCAGAGCTTTCGCTACTTGCAGATTACAACGAGATAAGAAATGCCTCTACTTGGTTAGCGCAAACTTGTGCAGAATTGTCTGTACCTATTTCGGAAATTAATCGACTGGATATCTGCCTTAACGAAGCACTTGCAAACATCATCGAACATGGTGGACATGAGGTGAAATTAAGTCCGATAATCATGAAGATTCAGATAGTTCATGATTCAACTGAACTTACTGTAACTCTGACTGACAAGGGAAAACCCTTTAATCCACTCACATATAAACAAAAAAATAGAGTAAACCAGCTAGAGGATGCAGTGCCTGGTGGTCTTGGATTAACAATGATGAAAGAGTTTTCAGACGAACTGAATTACACTTACAGTAACGAATCTAACCATCTAAGCTTTAGTGTTCGCTGGGGTTTAGATTAATTAACTACAAGTAGATTTACCTTTAGTGTCCACCACAAATAGCATTTATTTTGCTTGTCATAGAGCTAATCCTCGCCATTGCAATACCAATAGCGTGATGTCATCTGAAGGTTCAGCCTCTCCAACAAATATGCGTAAATCCTCACGGAGTTCTTCGCTTAATCTATTCAATGTGCTATCGGACGCGACTCTTTCCAATAGGTCTGTAATTCTATCTGTTCCATAAAGCTCGTCTTTAGAATTCATAGCTTCATAGACCCCATCCGTGACAAAAAGCAAAGTATCCCCGACTGAGAGTTGTACTTTTTTGTAAGGGTAATTGAAGTCATCCATAACGCCTAACGGTGGGCCACCGCTACCTTCGATGCGTTCTATATGACCTTGATTCTTAATAAGCCATGGAGCATCATGCCCAGCATTAACTAATTCCAAAACACCAGTATCTAAATTAAGCAATCCAGCTAAACCTGTTACAAATAACATCTCTGGATTCTCACGCGCCAGCTCTATATTAGCCTGACTAATAATTGTTCCAATATTATCGTTCTTTCGTAGCGCAGCACTTTTCACCAACGCCTTCGTTACAACCATAAATAAACTAGCTGGAAGCCCTTTGCCTGATACATCCCCAATAATAAAAAATAAACGTGTCTTGTCTATTAGAAAAAAATCATAGAGATCCCCGCCAACTTGTCTAGCTGACTCAAGCATAGCTTCAATTTTGAAGCGTAGTTCTCCAGGGAATGAATTATCTGAATTAGGTAAAGTACCTAGCTGAATTTTTCTTGCTGCATTTAGCTCACCCAACATCTGGGCTGCTTTCATACGCTGATTTTGAAGTGCACTTTCTGCTTCCTTACGTTGTTTCTCAAACTCAATTACTGCACTGAAGAAGAGACTTGAGAGAATTACAGTTAGTGCCACGAATAAAGTAATTGAATCAAATAATAAACCTGCCCAATGAAAAAGTACAAGACCTAAACCAAATAAAGATAAAAATAAAAAAAGTACAACTCTTGCAACCAACCTAGCACTAATTTTGCCCCCTGGGCGGGCGCGCTTACGCCTATCTTGAATGAGAAGTGGATTAGCGACTGATACTGCATTGGGCTGCATCCTACCTAAAACTGAATTATTAGCTTGTATACTTTTTTCATCCGGACTTTTACGCAAAAATTTTTGATCTTTAGTGCTTGGTAACTTCCATATTAAAATCATACCTAATATGGATAATATTCCCGACTCTAACCATGGCATCCACCAAGGCCGTAATATAAATTGGTTGTCCGTAAAGCTTTCAAGTAACTGAGCATGAACTTCAACACCTGGTCTTTGCTCGCCTGTTGGTGTTGTTATCATGTCTTGTAAACCTAATCCAGTTAACCCAACTAATACCATTTTACCAGCCACTCTACTTGCTGGTACCTCACCTTTAAGTATACTTAGTGCGGATATGTAGCGTTTACGAGAGGGTTTGTCATAACCCACCCAGGCTTCTCCATTACTTTGAATAGGTATGAACTTACTCCCTATATTGACACCTGCAACACCATAACGCCCCAAATTTGCAATAATATTGTCTACACTATAAGCAACTCGTATCATTTCTAGCGACAGACCAGGTGTTACAGTCCCATTAATTGCCGTTAATAATGCGACCCTTCTTACAACACCTCTCTCTGGATTGTTTGATAACAAAGCCTGGCCTCTGGCAGCTGCTTGAAACTCAGGTAAACTCGCAAGAACATAGGGGTAAGCATTTAACCATGGGGCTATATCGCCCCCCTTCAAAAGGATTTCACTCGTTTTTAGCCCATTGAAAGTTATAGAAGTTCGATACGAAAAGCCTGCTGCACCAAGAACTGTGGGAACATTAGAGAAGCTTGCCGCCAACAAACTGTCATTTGATGCAGAATTTGTTAATATTTTAAGTGTTTCTTTAGGCAAATCAGGGCGTGATTCAGCAATCGATTGTGGTGATGCGTGGTCGGGTTCTGGCATAATTATGTCCAACCCAATAGCAGATGGTTTAAGCGAAGCTATCGCATCTATTAATGCCGCAAAGTAATTACGAGGCCATGGCCATTGACCAAGAGCTCCTAGAGTGGCCTCATCAATCTCAACAATGACAACGGAGTCTGATTTTACCTTTCTTGGGTATAGTGACTGATACTCGTCAAACAGAGCTAATTGAACAGATTTGAATGGTGATACATCAACAAAATTAAGGAAAATTAAAAAAATCACCATCCATAAAATAGCTACAGGACGACCATGGCCAGCACGCCCAATATTGGCAAGCTTCAAATTAAGCCATCTAGTGAAGTGTGACAAATTAACTGCTCCAAGAATGGTAGTTATTCATCGTCACATGCTACCTCAATTGGTGTGCTTAGTTAAGTGAAGAGACCGATTCAGTTTGAACTTATTGCAGAAAGAGTTAAAAAACTCCAAATATTTTACTTTAATAAATAAAGTTAAAAACAGAAAGTTAAATTGCATCGAATATTGACCCACGGGGGTCAAATTTAGATGCAATTTAACAATTAGGTCTATGCGTCTAATATTTTAAGGCAGGTCCACTTATCATTTGAATGATAAGTACTGAATTATTAAACTGCAATCAGATATAAATCTAGTCTTAAAAGATACTTAATAGTTACTAACGCTATCTGAAGTCGACATATTCTGACTAAGTAAAAAATCAAACTCTTCAATTGATACTGGTTTTCCAAACAAATACCCTTGAAACTTCATACAACCTGAATTTTGCAAAAGCTGTCTCTGTTCTATAGTCTCGACTCCTTCAGCAATCACTTCAAGCTCCATGCTTTCAGCCATTGCGATGATAGTTCGCACAATTGCTTTATCGTTGGTATCAGAAACAATATCATGTACAAACGATTGATCAATTTTCAACTGAGATAGTGGTAAACGTTTTAGGTATTGCAATGATGAATAACCTGTACCAAAGTCATCTAGTGAGAACCTAATTCCAGTCTTTTTTAAATCATTCATTATTTTGATAGTTGCTTCGATACTCTCAAGAAGTATGCTCTCAGTTAGCTCAAGCTTGAGAAGTTTCGGATTAATAGAGTAACGATTAACCGCAGTTTGAACTTGATTTACAAAACCTTCTTGTCGAAATTGCTTCGCACTTACATTAATTGATATTGTTAGGGCGCTATAGTGTGCGCTTTGCTCCCATACTTTAAGTTGGGCACAAGCGGCCTCTAGTACCCATTGCCCAATGGGCAAAATCAAGCCCGTTTCTTCTGCTAACTGAATAAATTGAAAAGGTGATACTAAACCACGTTCAGGGTGCTGCCATCTGATTAGCGCTTCAGCACCCAATGGGGAACCAAGATGGTCAACCTGAATTTGATAATACAACTTAAACTGCTGTTTCTCAATTGCTTCGCGTAATTCACGCTCCAACTCTAGTCGGGCATGTATAGTATGTTGCATCTGTGGATCATAAAAGCAAACTGAGTTTCTACCCGCTTTCTTGGCTTGATACATTGCAATGTCAGCATGTTTCAGAAGTTCGTCTTGTGAGATTTTTTGATTTCCAAATAGAGCTACTCCAATGCTAACTGAACTCTGATATTCGTTTTTATTAAGCTGATATGGTTGATTTAGTGCGAATAGGATTTTTTCAGAGATAATCTCAGCCTGGGCAGCAGCTTCAATAGATTGCTCACTTAAGTTTTCTAGCATAACCAAATATTCATCACCTCCTAAGCGCGCGGCAGTATCGCTATCACGTATACATGAGGTCAACCTTTCTGCAACCTGTTTCAATAGGATGTCACCAACATCATGGCCAAGAGAGTCGTTGAGTGTCTTGAAATGATCGAGGTCAAGAAACAATAGTGCAATATCTTTACCGCTTCGCGAGCTATTAATCAATGCAAGATTAAGTCGATCAAGTAAAAGTCGCCGATTAGGTAAATGCGTGAGTGGATCATAAAACGCAAGAGATTGAATCTCCTCCTCTGCATTCTTTCTTATCGTTATATCGACTATAGATATAACATAGTTAGTAGCGATGGAGTTCGAGTCTTTAACCTTAGCAATGGTGATCAGCTCTGGATAGACTTCCCCATTCTTTCGATAATTGCGTAGTTCACCTTCCCATACCTCAGTGTCTTTAATAGCTTCCCACATTTCAGAATAAATATTTACTTCTTTTATACTGGAACCATGCATGCCAAGCGCCTGACCAATTACATCGCATTCTGTATAGCCAGTAATTTTAGTGAAAGCAGTATTTACACGAAGAATGATGCCATTTTTATCTGTGACCACCATACCTTCATTTGAATCAAAAGCAATTGCCGAAATACGTAAATCATTTTGGGCACGATTCGTCTCAACCGCAAGCTGAGCTAGATTTGCATAGTCAGCAATTAGTGAGAGCTCACTTTCTGTTGGGTATGACTTGTAATGGTGATAAATGGCAAATGTTCCAAGTACCTTACCATCTTTGTTTTTAAATGGTTGGGACCAGCATGATTGCAATCTAGCTTTACTAGCAAGTTCTCGATATGCAGCCCAATATGGATGAACCTTTATGTCTTCGACAATTACGCGCTCACCTCGATACGCAGCAGTTCCACATGAGCCCACATTATCACCAATTTCTACGCCATCAATCGCCTGATTGTAAAAACTTGGTAAGCTTGGCGCAGCTCCTGTACGAAGAGTTTTGCCATCATTATCTAACAACAAAATAGAGCAAATCATGCTTGGATTTAAGGCTTCAACATGAAGTGTAAGTTCTTTAAGTATGTCTGCTAGTGATACACGCTCATTAATCTGAGTGAGTATGCGGTTATTCAACTCCAAATTATTACCGTGGTTAAGCGCTACTTTTTCATTTTTTACTGCTTCTATTCTTAAAACGGTATTTTCAAGAATATTTAAATTAATTTGACGCGAGCTCATGATAATAAAACCAAGATAAAGCGCACCTGCTGAACCCATAGTAAAAGACAAGCTAGAGTTAGCAATAAATAAATAAAAAATAATAGGTGCAAGTACAGTTACAGAATAAACAACTGCACTCACTAAATCCGCTGAAAAAGCAATCATTCCGCCAGCAGATATACCTGCCAACACAAATATTAGAAACATTTGATGCTGGAGGTTACTTACAGGAAACATCAGATAACCAATCGAACCCCATACTATTGCGCTTAATAAAACGCCTAAACGAAACCTCATCAACCATGTGTGAGTTGTAGAGTAATCCTCAAACTTTTGACGTTTATATAAGATTAATAAGCTTGCTCTAGCAAGAGATACCAATAAAAGTAAACAATACCAAATAGCGATAACATAAGAAGAAATTTCATTTCTTACTGTAAATGCAAGGATTGAAGCAAGCAAAACGCTTGTAATCAATGCTGGTTTACTGGTAGAAAACAAATGCTTGAGCCTTGCGGACTCAACAGCTTTCATATTGTTTGAAATGGTCGTCATAAATTTATATCTATCTATTCCTTTGAAATTAAAAAAGTAAAGATACATGCTTTTACTTAGAGTACTAACGTCATTAATACACAATACTTGATTAAAGCTTTTGTAAGTATTATTACTTAAGTATCAAATATTAAACATCAAACATCAAACATCAAACATCAAACATCAAACATCAAACATCAAACATCAAACATCAAACATCCCATATTCTTTAAACAAATGTTTTGA
>JAIYEJ010000094.1 GCA_027487055.1 Methylotenera sp.
AAGTAAGAATTCCATCACACTTTGTTGCGCTTCTACCGCTTCTTTACTGCGTGTAAAAATCTTCATACCATCTGCAACGGGGGTTGCACAAGCAGGCAATGGCTTAGCAAACTTATCAACTTGCACTAAACACATGCGGCAGTTAGCGGCGACAGATAATTTTTTATGGTAGCAAAAACGCGGAATTGGAATACCGATTTTGTCAGTCGCATCAATAATGGTGCTGCCGTATTCGACTTCGAGTGCTTTACCGTCTATTTCTATATTGACCATATTTATTTACCCAGCTACTTACCATCTACCATGCTTTTACCATGCAGAATGTAGTATTCAAATTCTGCTCTAAAATGCTTAATAAAGCTCAACACCGGCGTCGCAGCTGCATCTCCAAGCGCGCAAATCGTCCGCCCAGAAATATTATTGCTCACACTGGTTAAGAGCTCTAAATCTTCCATTTTGCCCTGTCCTTCGGTAATGCGATTAATCACGCGATATACCCAACCTGTCCCTTCACGGCATGGCGTACATTGACCACAGCTTTCTTCATAAAAAAAGTAGCTCAGGCGTTTTAATGTTTTTACCATACAAGTGGTTTCATCCATCACAATCATTGAACCAGCGCCTAGACTAGAGCCCGCTTTACTCAAGCTATCGTAATCCATTTTTGCATTTGAAATCATCTCAGCCGTCATTACTGCTGTAGATGGGCCGCCTGGAATCACCGCTTTTAGCTTACGGCCTTTCCAAACACCACCCGCCATCTCTAATAACTCAGCAAATGATGTACCCATTTTAATTTCATAATTTCCAGGTTTTTCTACGTGACCAGACACAGAAAATAGTTTGGTACCCCCTGAGTTTGGCACGCCTAAGTCGGCAAACGCTTTGCCACCATTCTCTAAAATCCACGGTATTGAGGTAAAGCTTTCCGTATTATTCACATTGGTAGGTTTGCCAAATACACCAAAACTCGCTGGGAACGGCGGTTTAAAACGTGGCTGTCCTTTTTTACCTTCTATCGACTCAATTAGCGCGGTCTCTTCGCCTCAAATATAAGCACCATAGCCATGGACTGCATACAAATCGAAGCTAAAATTACTACCGAATATATGTTCACCGATATAGCCTGCTTTTCTAGCTTCAGCAAGGGCGGCTTCAAACACTTCATAATCTTGCCAAATCTCGCCATGAATATAGTTATAACCCACGCGCGCACCCAATGTATATGCCGCAATCGCCATTCCTTCAATCAACTGGTGTGGGTTGTAGCGAATAATATCACGGTCTTTAAATGTGCCCGGCTCACCCTCGTCCGAATTACACACGATATATTTAATGCCATCAAAATAACGCGGCATAAAACTCCACTTAAGACCAGTAGGAAAGCCCGCACCACCTCGCCCACGCAAACCTGAAGCCTTTACTTCTGCAATGATATCAACCGCTTTTTTGCGCTCTGAAATAATCTTTTTTAACTGTCTATATCCACCAAGTTTTTCGTAGGTTGCTAACGTTGCAGGATTTTTTTCAGTGAGTGTTCTCAAACACAGCAAAGTTTGACCCTTTGCGCTTGTTTTTACTGGAGTTGCGTCTTTTGCTGGCGCCTTAATTTTTGCTGGTGCCTTAACTTTTGCTGTTGCCTTAACTTTTGCTGGCGCCTTAATTTTTATTGCAGTCTCAGTTGAGGCTATATCCACCTTGGTTTTAGGCGCGGCTTTTACCTTAGTTTTCACTTCGGAAGTTTTTACGTCTTTTGGTTTTAATTGTTTGGTCGCCATTATTTTAAATCTTTCAATATGGCATCTACACGTTCAGGCGTTAAAAACTCATACATGGTGTGATTATTGACAGTCATTAATGGCGCGCCTCCGCATGCACCCATGCACTCGCCCTCTTTAAGACAGAATTTTCCATCTTCTGAAATTTCGTTAAAGCCAATACCCAGCTTGCTTTGCAGGTGATGAACAATCGAATCACTATCTCGCAACATACAAGAAATGTTGGTACACACCGTAATTTTGTATTGTCCGACAGGCTCCAGATCATACATATTGTAAAAAGTAGCTACTTCCATCGCAGCGATTTCTGGCATGCGTAAATAATCAGCAACTTCAGAAATGCTTTCTTTAGATAACCATCCACGTTCAGTTTGTACAATACGAAGCGCAGACATCACTGCCGCCTGCCTTTGCTCCGCAGGATATTTGGTGATTTCGTAATCAATTTTTTCTATAGATTCTTTACTTAACATGCTCTATCTATCTATTTCGCCAAAAACAATATCTTGCGTACCTATAATCGCCACCAAATCAGCAATCATATGCCCACGCACCATTTCATCTAACGCTGAAATATGCGCAAAACCTGGTGCACGAATTTTTAAACGATACGGCTTATTTGCCCCATCTGAGACCATATAGATTCCAAACTCGCCTTTAGGATGCTCCACTGCAGCATAAACCTCACCTGCTGGCACATGAAAGCCCTCAGTGAAAAGTTTAAAGTGATGAATCATGTCTTCTATATTGGTTTTCATGCTCTCACGGTCTGGAGGCGCTACTTTGTTATCCATTGTAATTACTGGGCCAGGATTAGCGCGCAACCAATCAACACACTGTTTAATAATGCTGTTGGATTGCCTAAATTCTTCTATCCGCACTAAATAGCGGTCATAACAATCGCCATTTACCCCTACAGGCACATCAAAATCTAAATCGGCGTATACCTCATAAGGTTGTTTTTTGCGTAAATCCCACTCAATCCCAGAACCACGCAACATCGGGCCAGTCATGCCAAGCGCTAAAGCGCGCTCTGGTGAAACAACACCTACACCTACTGTGCGCTGCTTCCAGATACGATTATCTGTGAGCAAGGTTTCATACTCATCAACATAAGTTGGAAAGCGATTCGTAAAGTCTTCAATAAAATCAAGTAACGAACCTTGACGATTTTCATTGAGCTGATTAATTTCTTTTGTGCTGCGGAATTTAGTTGTTTCATGCTGTGGCATACGGTTTGGCAAATCGCGGTAAACACCACCTGGACGATAATATGCAGCATGCATACGTGCACCTGAAACCGCTTCATAACAATCAAACAAATCTTCGCGCTCTCTAAATGCATATAAAAATACAGTCATTGCGCCAACATCCAGCGCATGGGCACCCAACCATAGCAAATGATTTAACACGCGGGTAATTTCATCGAACATAACGCGAATATATTGCGCACGAATAGGCACTTCAATACCCATCATTTTTTCAATCGCCATGACATAAGCATGCTCATTGGCCATCATCGAGACATAGTCCAGACGATCCATATAGGGAACAGACTGAAGATATGTACGATTTTCAGCGAGCTTTTCGGTAGCACGATGCAACAAACCAATATGCGGATCTGCGCGTTGAATCACTTCACCATCAAGCTCTAACACCAAGCGCAATACGCCATGCGCTGCAGGGTGTTGAGGCCCAAAATTCATCGTATAGTTATGTATTTCAGCCATTATGAAACCCCTCGTCGCGAATGACGCGAGGAACATTATTGCGTAGCTCGATTGAAACTGGTTGATATACCACGCGTTGTTGCTCAGGGTCGTAACGCATTTCTACATTGCCTACCATCGGAAAGTCTTTACGGAACGGATGACCCACAAAACCGTAATCAGTTAAAATGCGGCGCAAATCTGGGTGATTTTCAAACATAATGCCAAACAAGTCAAAAGCCTCTCGCTCGTACCAATTTGCAACAGGCCAAATATCTACCAACGTTGGCAATACAGGAAAATCTTCATCTTCTGCAAAAACACGCAAACGTAAACGCTGGTTTAAACTCACAGATAATAAATGCAACACTACCGCAAAACGTGCACCCTCATAGGTACCATCAGCATAATCACTATAATCCACACCACTTAAATCAATCAGTTGTTCAAATTTAAGCTCAGCGTGATTATGTAGTTTTGCGCAAACTTCGAGCATATCAGCCACCTTGCATTCAACCGTAATCTCGCCCAAGGCAATAGTAAGCTTTGTGATATTGACACCTAAAGCGAGTTTTACTTGTGCTGATAGTAATTCTAATTTAGTGGCCATATTTTTTAGCGCGCAATCGTATTCGTTCTTCTGATTTTCTTCTGTAACTGGATAATGCCGTAGAGTAAAGCCTCTGCGGTTGGCGGGCAACCTGGCACATACACATCAACGGGCACGATACGATCACAACCACGCACCACCGCATAAGAGTAATGATAATAACCCCCGCCATTAGCGCATGACCCCATCGAGATTACCCAGCGCGGCTCAGCCATTTGGTCGTAAACTTTACGTAAAGCTGGGGCCATTTTATTCACGAGCGTGCCTGCGACTATCATCACATCAGACTGACGCGGACTACCCCGAAACACAATACCAAAACGGTCTAAATCGTAGCGTGACGCGCCTGCGTGCATCATCTCAACTGCGCAACAAGCAAGCCCAAAAGTCATCGGCCACATGGATCCAGTGCGCGTGTAATTAATCACTGTATCTAGCGTTGTGGTTACAAACCCTTTTTCTAATACACCTTCAATACTCATTTAATCAATCCCATTCTAGCGCACCTTTCACCCACTCATAGATGAAACCGACCACAAGCACACCTAAAAACAGCATCATGGCCAAAAATCCAGCCAAGCCAATTTCTTGCAGCACAACTGCCCAAGGGAATAAAAACGCAATTTCAAGATCGAATAAAATAAAAAGGATAGCTACGAGATAATAGCGTACGTCAAATTTCATACGCGCATCTTCAAAGGCTTCAAAGCCACATTCGTAAGGAGAGTTTTTTTCTAAATCAGGCTTATGTGGAGACACCAATTTACCTAAAATAAGGGGAGCGAGACCTACCCCCAAGCCCACGAGGATAAACATCAATATAGGAAAATAATTTTCTAGCACTTGCTAGCCCCAAACTTAACTACTTAAAATTAGAAATCAATAACGATAACTTTCGGTATTGCATTATTTTTACATATTTTTATTGCAAAGTTACTACAAACATCACAGGAATTAGGGCTTAATTCACCGCTTTATGATAGTTTTTCTAATATTTGGTTCGCTATATCACTACTGTTAATAAATTAAAAGCATTTACACTAACTTTGGTGCCGACGGAGAGACTCGAACTCTCACGACTTTCGTCACAGCCACCTCAAGGCTGCGTGTCTACCAATTCCACCACGACGGCAAGTTCAAGGCTTTACACCTTAATCCCAACCCAATTTAATTGGGGATATCTTTCGCAGCACTGCCAGCTGGAATTGCATCTGCCGGCTTAGTTTCAGCGGGCTTTGTTTCTGTAGGTTTATCCATATCCGACTTCACTTCTAGCGTTTGCGTAGCTTTAATCACGCTACCATTTCCTGAGCGATGGCTCGCCATATAAGCCAGCGTAAGGCTAGTTGCAAAAAACACAGCAACACAAACTGCGGTTGCTTTACTCATAAAATTAGATGAGCCGCTTACACCAAACAAACTGCCAGATGCACCACTGCCAAAAGCAGCGCCCATGTCAGCGCCTTTGCCATGTTGCAATAGCACCAAGCCAATGACGCCTGCTGCGGCGATGATATGAATTACTGTGACTAAATTTTCCATCTTACAAACCTTTGTTATCTAAGCGTCTTAGGTATTGCAAATACTAAGTTAATTTGCTTTCTCAGCCGCTTGGCAAATACCTTCAAATTCTTTCGCATTGAGCGAGCACTTTCCAATCAGCCCGCCATCTATGTTTGAAACTTCAAATAATTGTACCGCATTTTGAGGGTTTACGCTGCCTCCATAAAGAATTTTTAAGCGATTCCCCACGTTATTATTGAGTGCAGAAATTTTATTGCGAATAAACTGGTGCATGCTTTTTGCCTGTGCTGGTGTTGCCGCCAAACCAGTCCCAATCGCCCAAATGGGTTCATATGAAATCACTGCATCAACAAATACATCAGGCCCATAGAGTTTAATAATGGTATCAAGTTGTTTACCAACTACCATTTCCATTACACCTGCTTCACGCTCAATCAGAGTCTCGCCCACGCAAAGAATCGGCGTGAGCCCATGATTCTTAGCGGTTACAAATTTTTTCGCAATATTTTCATCAGATTCACAATAAGCGGTACTTCGTTCTGAGTGCCCAATAATCACGTAGCGTGCAGCAAAGTCTTTCAGCATGGCAGCACTCACTTCACCAGTAAACGCTCCAATTTCTTCTTTGGCTAAGTTCTGCGCACCCCAAGCAATATCAGTATCCTGCAACAGACTCTGCAACTGGGCAAGATAGGGATAAGGTGCGCACACCACCACTTGCGTATTTTTTAAGTTAGAAATTGTTGCAACAAAGTCCTTAAGCAAAGTTTCATTTTGCTTGAGATTGCCATGCATTTTCCAATTAGCAACTACCAGCTTTTTGAAGGATTTTTGTTTGAGTGTTTGAGTCATGACTTTCTTTGATTTAAGCGCCAATTCACCTAATGCATTGGCCCGAATTCTACGCCCACGCCCTAATTTCCTCAATTTAATACATACTTAACGCTTAAATTAAGCAAATAAATCTGACTCAGACTTTCCAACCATCGCCACTTGCTTAACCGCTTGCACAAACATGCCGTTTTCATGCAATTGATTCATATCTTGTGGATGATGCGCACCGTGCATGCGTGCAAGTCGCGCAATGCTTTGCGCGGACATTTTCCACTCTAGCTTGCTTAACAACTCATCAGCCAAGTCTGGGCGATTACACAACAATACCATATCGCAACCCGCATGCAACGCGGCTAAGCTACGCGTGGTGACATCGCCACCCACGCTTGCGCCCTCCATGCTAAGGTCATCGCTAAATATAACCCCGTTAAAGCCTAATCGCTCACGCAATACTTTTTGCAACCACTTGGGTGAAAATCCGGCGGGCTTATCGTCTACTTTTGGGTAAATCACATGTGCGGGCATAATCGCATGTAAGCCTTCATCTATCATTTGCCGAAAAGGCTGCATATCGTTTTGCGCAATTTGGTCAAACTCGCGTTCATCCACAGGAATCGAAACATGCGAATCCGCCACCACAA
>JAIYEJ010000040.1 GCA_027487055.1 Methylotenera sp.
CTTTTTAAATTTATTCAAATTATTACTGGAATAGAGCTGCCTTGCGAAGTTAATCTTGGGCGTAACTTTGTTATTGATCACTTTGGTGGCATTGTTGTGAGCGGTTATGCCTCATTAGGGGATAATTGTCGAATTCGGAATGGGGTCGTAATCGGCTTAAAGAATATAGAAAATATTGCGGCTCCAATAATAGGTAACAATGTAGATATTGGTGCAGGGGCAAAAGTATTAGGGGATATAAAAATTGGTAATAATGTAATTATTGGAGCAAATGCTGTAGTTATTTGCGATGTGCCAGATAATTCAATTGCTGTAGGAGTGCCTGCAATAATAAAAAGAAGAATTAGTATTAATAATGACTGACTTAAATATTAGCGCTCGTGTTGGGGCAGTAGTAATAGGACGCAATGAAGGGGAACGATTAATTCTTTGCTTGACCTCATTGGGTAAGCAATTAAACAAAATAGTATATGTTGATTCTGGCTCAACTGATAACTCGCTAGAAAATGCCGCTATGATGGATATTGAAGTAATTAACCTTAACTTAAACCAACCATTTACTGCGGCAAGAGCTAGAAATGAAGGCTTTCGACATTTGATTCAAGTATTTCCAGAAGTTGAATATGTGCAATTCGTTGACGGTGATTGTGAAGTTGTCTCAACTTGGTTTAATGAATCAATCGTTTTTATTGATTCAAATCAAGATTACGCAGCGATTTGTGGTCGACGAAGAGAGCGCTATCCTGAGCAGTCTATTTATAATTTAATGTGTGATGTTGAATGGAATACTCCAATTGGAGATGCAAAGGCATGCGGCGGTGACGCGATGTTTAGAGTAAAAGCTTTTAATCAAGTCGAGGGATATCGAAATGATTTGATAGCTGGAGAAGAACCAGAGCTATGTTTAAGATTAAGAGCGTCAGGGTGGAAAATTAGGCGATTAGATACTGAAATGACGATGCATGATGCTGCGATCACTAAATTTTCCCAATGGTGGAAACGTAATGTTAGAAGTGGTTATGCCTTTGCAGAAGGCGCATACCTGCATGGTGCTGCGCCAGATAAGCATTGGGTTAAAGAGTCTAGACGTGCCATGATATGGGGGTTATTAATACCTATTCTAGCAATCTTGTTGGGCATGCTATCGTGGTTGTTAGCGGTTATCACCATGCTTGTTTACCCATTACAAATAACTCGTTTAACAGTCAGAAATTTAAAGTTAACTATTAAGCATCCACTAAAAATTGCATTTTTTAATGTGTTAAGTAAGTTTGCAGAAATGTATGGTCAACTCAATTATTATTACTTAAGGTTTTTTAGAAAGACTCCAAAACTAATTGAGTATAAGTAGTACATGGAAAGGTTACTAAGTACTAATTAGATATTATGATAAAAATTGCAGCCTTTTACCCAAATTATTTTAAAGATTATGCGATTCCGCATGCTTGCTACAACATTATGAAGGGTATGCAATCTTTTGATTCTTCCATAAAACTTAAGGGTATATCTTCAGACCCAAAGGTGTTTAATGATGAGTTTTATAGTGACATAATTCCTCAATGGTCTAAGGCTATTATATATAAAGTTTTCCCTGATACTTTTATTCACAAGATGTCAGAGAAGATTTTCTTAAAATCAATGCAAGATGAAGATGTAGCTTATCTTTGGCCTGGAGTCAGTCTAACTACTTATAGAGATGTTAAAAGCAGAGGCTATAAAATTATATATGAGGGTGTAAATACGCACGAAGCACACAGTAAATCGATTTTAGATGCAGAATTTAAAAGACTAAAGTTACCGATATCACATGGCGTGACATCTGAAAAAGTGATTGATGAGTCAGCCAAGCTAGATTTAGCAGATTATGTTTATAGTTGCAGCCCAATAATGACGGAATCCTACTTAAACAATGGTGTTCCACAGTCAAAAATACTTCAAACATCATATGGATTAAGTAAGGCTTATATATTTGAAGATTTACATAAAGAACAAACCGATTGTCCAACTTTTATATTTGTAGGCAGTATATGTGTTCGTAAAGGTGTACATTTGCTTTTAGAATATTGGGTAAAAGCGAAACTGAATGCAAAACTAAAGCTAGTTGGAACGATAGAGCAGGGTTATGAGCAACATCTTTCAGCATACTTGGCGCTTGAAAACATTGAACATATACCTTTTACAAATGATTTACCCGCAATTTATAAGAAAGCAGATGTATTTATTTTACCCAGCTTGGAAGAAGGTAGCCCTTTGGTAATGTATATGGCGCTCGGTGCAGGTTTGCCAGTCATTGTTAGTTTAATGGCCGCTGGTGGTGTAATTGCAGATAATGAAGATGGATTTGTGATTGATCCCCATGATGAAGAAAAATGGATTGAGCATATGAGAATGATGGCAGAAGACCCAGGGCTTAGATTAAAACTATCTAAGAACTCAAAATTAAAAGCTAAAGAATATACATGGGATGTCGTCGCAAAAAAACGGTTATCTAGTTTGCAAGAAGCTGAAAATAAGCTTTAGCGATGTAAAAATATAATTTATAACTTAAATTCCATGCTTAAGCAAAAAAGATAAGAATGATTATTCTAAGCAATAAAATAAGCTTTGTTCAAAAAAATGGCAGTGCTAATTTCGAAAGCTATATATGAACTTAGTGGAAACTTTACTGGTTATTATTGCAATATTGCTTTTAATACCTTCGTTAGTCCTTTTTATTCAAGTTACATCAGCCTGCTTAAAAATTGATCAAAAGACTAGTAATTTTCCAGATAATCAAGCTATAGCAGTTTTAATTCCTGCGCATAATGAGTCTTCAGGCATCATTGCTACACTCAATTCGATCCGTCCACAACTTCGGCCCCAAGACCGCATTATTGTAGTTGCAGATAATTGTAATGACGATACAGCTGAAGTTGCTGCTGAACATGGTGCAGATGTTGTCCAGCGCTATGATCTAACATATCGTGGAAAAGGTTATGCATTAGATTATGGACTAAAATATCTTTCTAAAAATCCACCTGATATAGTAATAATAATAGACGCAGATTGCCTACTTGAAGATAATACTTTGATCCAACTTGCTGCTAAAGCTCTAGAGTTTGATCGGCCTGTTCAGGCGCTTTATTTAATGTATTCCAAAAGTAATGATTTGAAATCAAAAGTATCCGAATTTGCATGGTGTGTTAAAAACTTAGTGCGCCCTCTAGGTTATGCAAATTTAGGATGCCCCTGCCAATTAATGGGCACAGGAATGGCCTTTAAATGGAGTACATTATCTAAAGCAGATTTGGCGAATGGAAATATAGTTGAAGATATGAAGCTTGGTATAGATTTGGCAATTGCAGGTAGCCCTCCAATTTTTCATTCCAGCTCAAAGGTGATTAGTTACTTTCCTTTAGCCTCAGAGATTCAATCAGGACAAAAAGTACGCTGGGAGCATGGTCATTTATCAATGATTTTTACTGAGACTCCTCGTTTGGTTTTAAAGGGATTTGTAATTAAAGATATCAAATTAATAGCAATGGCGCTAGATTTAGCCGTACCGCCGTTGGCACTGCTAGTTGTTTTAATTTTAGGTTATGTGGGATTCACGAGTATTTTACTTACTTTAACTGAAGTTGGATTGTTAGGTTTTAAACTTGCTTTGTCTGCATTAATTCTTTTAATAATATCTGTTGCTATTGCATGGTTGGGTTGGGGTAAGAGTATTATATCGTTACGCAGTTTGCTTTACATACCCATTTATTTGATACTTAAATTGCCAAACTACTTTAAGTATCTGTTTAAAAGACAAAAAACATGGAACAAGACGAATAGAGATTAAGGGAAATGAATGGACGATTTTGATCGTGATGTATATTGCATAGGAGGGCTTCCATTTGATGCGATAAGCTTAACTAAAACCATGAGTCTCTTGCGTGATGCAAAACATGAAAAAAAATCTTGTTTCCTAACAACCCCAAACCTAAATTTTTTATCGCTTTCACAGCATGACCCTGATTTTCGTAATTCTGTTTTATATAGTGATATTGTGATTGCGGATGGTGCACCCATAGTTTGGATAGCAAATTTACTTGGAATTCCGATTAAAGAGAGAGTCGCAGGGTCAACGCTATTCGAGGCCTTAGGTAAGGAATGGCGAAGGAAGTTAACTGTATATTTTTTTGGTGGGCCAACTGGGGTTGCCGAAGAAGCAAGTAAACATATTAATAGCAAGTCAACAGGATTGACTTGTGTTGGCTATTACTCTCCGGGTTTTGGCTCCCTAGAAGAAATAAGTGAATCATCTATTATCGAAAATATTAATGCAAGTAATGCAGATTTTTTAGTAGTTGCTTTAGGTGCTAAAAAAGGCCAAGCTTGGATAGTTAAGAATTTGCTTAAGATAAAGACACCTTTAGTTAGTCATCTTGGTGCGGTTATCAATTTTGAAGCGAGACGCTTAAAAAGGGCGCCTGTGAGATTGCAAAAAATTGGATTGGAATGGGCTTGGCGTATTAAAGAAGAACCATACTTATGGAAGCGTTATTGGGATGATGGAAGATTCTTGTTGAGATTTTTGTTTACTAAAGTGATCCCACATGCAATATGGCTCAGCTTTAACAAAAGTAGTTTGAAAAAAGCATCTGATAAAAATAAAGTTGTTTTAAACAATGATGAGGCTTATGCTAAGCTAACATTCAATGGAATCATACTCGATCCTGTTTCCCAAGATGTTCGTGGTTTGTTAAGAGAATCAAGTGCCTTAAATAAAAACTTAATACTAGATTTTACGCACGCGAATTACATTGGCTTCAATCTTTTTGGATTAATATTATTATTAAAAAAACAGCTTGATAACCAAGGCTTGGAAATCAAAATTGTTGGTTTAAATGATAACTTGAAAAAGATATTTGATTGGAATGGCGTCTCTTATTTAATTAAGTAGACTTTGAAAATTAGGTGTTGTTAAAAAATTCAATGCAATAATGCAATTAAGGTATAAACAATATGTACGAAGAATTTTATGGGTTGACTGAAAAACCCTTTTCTATTCAACCAGATCCTGAGTTTTTGTTCTTCGGCCTACGGCACAGTATGGCTTACGCGATGTTGGAGTACGGCGTGCAGAATCGTGCAGGTTTTTCTGTGATTTGTGGAGATATTGGCTGCGGAAAAACTACCTTAGTGCGTCACATGCTTAATAATATTGGCGACGAACTCACAGTAGGGATAGTCTACAACACGCATCATCAGATCGATGATTTGCTAAGTTGGATTATGTTAGCATTTAATCAACCATATGAAGGTAAGTCACATTTAGCATTATTCGATGATTTTCAGCAGTTTTTGATTAAGTCATACGCTGAAGATAAAAGAGTGGTGTTAATCATAGATGAGGCACAAAATTTAACACCTAGCTCCTTAGAAGCTTTACGTATGCTTTCAAATATTAATGTTGATAAGCATCAGCTATTACAAATTATCTTAGTTGGTCAACCTCAGCTAAGAGATTTGTTACGACGTCCAGAACTACAGCAATTTATTCAGCGAGTTGCGGTAGATTTTTTCATTCCACCACTCGAGGCTTTTGAAGTGGATAAATATATATTACACCGATTACATATAGCAGGCCGCGATACGCCGTTATTTACCCCTGCTGCTACTAAGCTTATTGCGCAAGCTGCTCGTGGCATACCGCGTAGTATTAATATTCTTTGTGATATGGCCTTGGTTTATGGTTACTCTACTAATGCAGACAAGATTGATGTCAATTTGGTAAGAGAGGTGATTAGAGACCGCGCTGATTTTGGTGTTTTAGGGGCATAGGAGAATACATTGATTGTTTTAGTGACTGGTGGCGCTGGCTATATAGGTTCACACACTTGTGTGGAACTTATCAATGCTGGCTATGAAGTGGTAGTGCTTGATAGCTTTATTAATAGCAAGGAAGAGTCTATCAAAAGAATAGAAAATATAACAGGTAAGACAGTTGTATTGGTTAAAGGTGATGTGAGAGATAAAGATTGCCTTAGAAGTATTTTTAAAAACTATTCAATCAATGCAGTCATACATTTTTCTGGCCTTAAAGCGGTTGGTGAATCTGTTGCAAATCCCCTTAAATATTATGATTATAACGTGATGGGCAGCCTAGCCTTAACCGAAATAATGGCAGAGTTCAATGTTAAAAACTTAGTATTTAGTTCTTCAGCAACAGTTTATGGTTTCTCTGATAACAAGCCAATTCCTGAGACTTCACAACTAAGCCCCTTTAATCCGTATGGCCAATCTAAACGTATGGTTGAGCAAATACTAGAAGATTTAAGTAAATCAGATGCTTCTTGGAATATTGCATTATTAAGATACTTTAATCCCGTAGGTGCCCATAAAAGTGGCATGATTGGTGAGGATCCGAATGGAATACCAAATAATCTTATGCCTTTTGTATCTCAAGTCGCTGCAGGAAAATTAAAAGAGCTTAGTATATTTGGTAACGATTACCCAACAAAAGATGGCACGGGAGTTCGTGATTATATCCATGTGGTTGATTTGGCCTTAGGACATATTGCTGCACTTAAGAAACTAAATGGATTAATGATTATTAATTTAGGCGCAGGTGCAGGATATAGTGTATTAGACCTTGTGCATACTTTCGAAAAAACCACAGGTATCAAAATACCATTTAAGATTGTGAATCGTCGTCCAGGTGACATTGCAATTTATTTTGCTGACGCAACTATGGCGAAAGAGAAACTTGGGTGGCAAACGAAGTATAGTTTAGAAGATATATGCAGAGACTCTTGGCACTGGCAATCTAAGAATCCAAATGGCTACAATACTTAGTAGAAAAGTAGTTTGTATATTAATGTAGGTGTTTTTTTAAATTCTAATAAGCGGTTTCGCCACTTAGCTTAAATACAGTTAGAAATATTATTTTGAGATCTAACAATAATGACCAATTGTTAATGTATTCAATATCAGACTCTATACGCCTTACCATTTGATCAATATCTTTAGTCTCGCCTCTTAATCCACGTACTTGCGCTAGCCCAGTAATGCCTGGTTTAATGTGATGTCTTGAAAAGTAATCAAAGATTCTTTGCGAGTATTCTTCATCATGTTGCATCGCATGTGGTCTAGGACCAACAAGTGACATATCGCCAGTTAACACATTAAATAATTGTGGTAGCTCATCAAGACTGGTTTTACGAATAAACGCACCTACACGTGTGATTCGACTATCATTTTTTTCAGCTTGTTTTAATTTTTTAGTACCCTCTTGATGAACATGCATACTTCGGAATTTCCAAATTTTGAAGGGTTTTCCGCCCCATCCGGCGCGATTTTGTCTAAAAAATATAGGTCCAGGGCTGTCAAGCTTTACTGCTAGCGCTACCAACAAAAGTATCGGACTAATAAGTATTAGTATTAGGCTAGATAGCAACTTATCCTCTATGGCTTTTAATAGAAGACCCATTCCAATCATAGGAGTTTGAGATAACGTGATGACTGGCATCCCAGATAATTCTCTTACGCTATGATTCAATAAGCGCAACGCAAAAATATTTGGAATCCAATGAATCGTGACGTATTTATCTAAAGTGTTTTTATAAATCTGTTCTAGACTTTTTGATGACTCAAGCGATGTAACGATATAAATAGTGCCTATATTATGCTCTTCAATTAGCGCAGGTAAATTATCAATATTGCCTAATGCTTCTGGATCTGGTGCTCTACCCGAAGCTTTTCTACGAAAATAAGATATCTCATCATTTGGTATGGTGATAAAACCGATGACTTCTTCCCCAATCCATGGATTGCTAGAAATTTTTTGTTCTAAATATTTCGCTAATTGACTTTGACCAACAATCAATACTCTTTCGTTATTCTGAGTATGTTTACCAAACTTTTTATATAAGGTTCTAAATATGACATAGAAGAACAGTTGCGCAAAATAACCGAATACAAACAATTGAGCGATAAAAAATCTTGAATAAACTTCGGTTTGCTTGGTCAAAAATGCTAGCAACATGAGCAAAAGGAAAGTTAATGACCAAGCATTAAGTAAAGTAAGTGACTTGTCTACAAATTTTGCATTACTTCTATATATTGCGAACTTATCATAGGTAAGCGCCATATTTGCAAGCAATGCGAACAGTAA
>JAIYEJ010000275.1 GCA_027487055.1 Methylotenera sp.
AAACCGCCCAGCGCACCGCTAGAAGTAATTAATGCGGTTCCGTAAAGCCCAACTGCAATCACTTGATTGTCTGATACCGTTTCATTGAATAATTGTAATGTTTTACTAAAACCAAATCCATCACCAGCTAAGCCGCCTACGATTGGCACTTCGCCCAGTTCACTTTGAAAGCCTTTTACTAATTCTGAACCATTTACATTGAGGCCGTCTGATATCACAATGATCGTGCGTAGTGAATCTGCTTTAAGTTGTTTTGCTAAACCGGCCGCAGCCTCAAAAGAGTTTTGCATGCCAGACATTTTGGTTTGCGCAACGCGCTGTATGGTTTTTTCCCACTGAATTGCGGTAATTTGTATGCTGTCGTCGAATACGCCTGTAGCGCTAATCTCGCCAGAAGTCGAACATCCGACAACCTGAGCAGTTGGATAGCGTGTTTTTAAAAAACCTTGTAATTTACCTTCTGAAAACCTTTTTACTGAACCAAACACGAGCACTAAATTAGCATTCGGCAGAGGAGATGTGCTTGGTAAATCCTTTAACGCTGATTTCGAGTCCACAGACTCTTGTCTAATAATCATTGTTTACGGTCCCTAAGTTGAATTTTTATTTAAATTTTTAGTTGAATTTTTTAAAAACTATTTATACGTATTCTTTAAAGTATATAAATATATTTGTGTTTATTGCAATGTTTATTTGTTATTGTTAAAGTATTTTATAACATATCCAATGTAAGTGTTGCAATTTAATTTTAAAAATGTCATATTTGGTTGCATGCTTTGTGTGATTGTGATTCGCAAAAAAATCACAATTAATTGTTGCTGATGTTGTTAGATTAAGTAAACTTTGTAAGAATAGAGTACGTAAATACAGATTTAATCTGTTGGGGGAATATTAAAGTGGCACAAGCGAATTTAGCTGGAACAAAAGTCATGGTCATTGATGACAGTAATACCATTCGACGTAGTGCAGAAATATTTCTTAAGTCATCAGGTTGCGAGGTGATATTAGCAGAAGATGGTTTTGACGCCTTAGCTAAAATTGCGGATCAGCATCCTCAAGTTATTTTTGTTGATATTATGATGCCAAGGCTAGATGGTTATCAAACCTGTGCGCTGATTAAACGCAATGCAAAGTTTAAATCTACCCCAGTGATTATGCTTTCTAGCAAAGATGGCTTGTTTGACCGTGCACGTGGACGCATGGCAGGTTCAGATCAATACTTAACTAAACCATTTACGCAAGACACCTTAATAGAGGCAGTTAATGCCTACGTTAATAAAGAATAAAAACTCATAAAGAACAATAACTTATATAATTATTATTTAGGAGAACGCACATGGCAATTAGTAAAATTTTAATCGTGGATGATTCCGCAACTGACAGATTTTATTTGACTGACATTTTAGAATCAGAAGGTTACCAAGTGGTTGCACTCGAAAGCGGCGAAGCTTGTGTAGAGAGAGCAGCAGAAATTAAACCAGATTTGATCATCATGGACATTATCATGACTGGCTTAACTGGGTTTCAGGCAACGCGTACGCTTACTAAAGATCCTGTTACAGCTAAAATTCCTGTAATTTTATGTTCTGGTAAATTGCAAGTGACTGATCATTCTTGGGCAGAAAAAATGGGTGCTAAGGCTTGTGTACAAAAGCCTATTCCGCGAGAAGAGTTAAAAACAGTCATTGCAAAAATCGGTTAATCGTTTTAGCGCAACCATGTCAAAACAATCACAGTTACGTGAGTATCAAACCAGTATCCTAGAGCGCTTAGAAAATGCCAAAAAAGTGGGTGCAGAAGCACCCGCAGGCTATTTAGGTGTGGTAATTGGCAGTAAAAATGTATTGGTGAATTTAAAAGAGATATCTGAAACATTACCGATTATTGATATCCACCGAATACCAATTGTAAAACCTTGGTTTTTGGGGGTTGCAAACGTAAGAGGTGTTTTATACGCTATTAATGACATTGGCCAAATGTTGGAAAGTACGTTTACCAGTATTTCTTCAAGTGCACGCTTATTATTATTGAGTCAGTCAGTTACAACAAATGTGGCTTTTGTTGTTGAGAAAATGATTGGTTTACGCAAATTAGAAGAAATGAAACTGCGTGAAGATGTCATAGACGATGAGATATGTTTAAAGTCGCAAACTTACCAAGATGACGAAAACCGCATCTGGTATATGCTTGATTGCGATAAATTAATACGCTCAAAAGAATTTGCAACACCTTACATGATTTAATTGTTGAATTTTTATGAATATTCAATATATAAGGTAATAAGTACCAGCAGCATTAACGAGAGGTAGAATTAATTATGGCAATAAATTTCAAAGAATTACCAGCTAAACTAAAAGACTTATTTGGCAGGACTAGTGCAAGCAGGTCTGATTCAGGCGGTCGTAGACAAGTCATTATTCCTATCGTTGGGTTGTTAATTTTTATTGCTTTGGCATTCTATGCAATTAATCATGTGCGTGTGGGCGGCCCCGTTTATAATGAAATCAAATCTAATCAAGATCTTAGAGCTGATATTTTGCCACCGCCTTTGTATTCAGTTGATGCATTCGCGGCTGCAAATGCTGCGTTCGTTGCTGCCTCAAGTTCTGACTTTGCACTACGTGATAAAAAGTTAGATGAGGTAACTAGGGCAGAAACTACATTTAAAAAGCAAGTGGAATTTTGGAAAACTAATATTCACCAAGATAGCATGGGTGGCGCATTTCAAGCGGTCATTAAATCGAATGAAAACTTTTATCGTATTTATAATAAGGACTATGTGCCAGCAATAAAGTTGGGGGCAATCTCTGCAGCAAAACCTTTGGCAGATTTAACGGCTGCTTATGATGTCAATAAACAAACGATTAATAGGATGGTGGCTGAGTTGGACAATCAATCATCTAAAACCCAAGAAAGTGCAGATACATTGCTTATTACTATTTTATCGGCCTTGGCTATATTAGGTTTATTGATTCTTGCGTTTATTTGGGTGTTTGGGTTGCGTCAAGCAAAATCAATTGATGCGGCGGTTAAGCGTTTAGAAACAGATGGTCAAGCCAACCAAATGGCGGTTTTGAATTTGCTAGATGAGATGGGTGATCTAGCGGATGGAGACTTAACAGTACATGCTGAGGTACGTGAGAACATTACTGGTGCGATTGCCGACTCTATTAACTATACGATTGATAGCTTGCGAGATTTGGTTACAGGGATTAACCGAGCATCGGAGCAAGTAAACTCGGCAACAGGTGCGGCGCAAGGAACATCAGTTGCGTTACTAGAGGCCGCAGAAATGCAATCTCAGCAAATTACAGAAACATCTGAAGCTGTAAATAATATGACGCGCTCAATTCTTCAGGTATCCACCAACGCTAGTCAGGCTTCACAAGTGGCGCAACGCTCATTAGAAGCTGCAACACAAGGTTCGCAAGCGGTACAAAATACAATTGCAGGTATGAACGGTATTCGTGAGCAAATTCAAGAGACCTCTAAACGAATTAAACGCTTGGGTGAAAGTTCACAAGAAATTGGCGAAATTGTGGAATTGATTTCTGATATTACTGAACAAACTAATATTTTGGCCTTGAATGCGGCGATACAAGCTGCTTCTGCAGGTGAGGCGGGGCGAGGCTTTACCGTAGTTGCAGAGGAGGTGCAAAGGTTAGCGGAGCGTTCATCTGAGGCGACCAAACAGATTGGTGCGATTGTAAAAACCATTCAAACTGACACGAATAGTGCGGTTGCCGCGATGGAGAAAAGTACCGAGGGTGTAGTTGAAGGCGCGAGGTTGTCAGATGAAGCTGGTCGTGCACTGACTGAAATTGAAACGGTGACGAATAATCTTGCGCGCTTGATTCAATCTATTTCTGCAGCAACCGAGGCGCAAACGCAGGTGGCGTCAGTTGTGTCAAGCAACATGAAGCAGATTCAGGAAATTACAACCTTAACCACTGAGGGTACAAAACAAACAACTGCATCCGTAGGTGAGCTTACAAAACTGGCAGAAGAGTTACGAGAGTCTGTATCTGGTTTTAAATTGGCTTAAATTTACACCTTTTTTTAAAGATTTTTTCGGAGCTAAATTAGGTGTCAGATAATTTTGATAGTGGTCCATTAACCTGGGTTAAAGACCAAATTAATCAATTACTTGAGTCTGTGTTGTTGAACCTTGATACAGTTCAAAACAACATCCATGATATGTCGCCAATGCGCTTATCTCAAACGAGCCTATATCAAGCAAGCGGTGCATTAGATATGGTTGGGTTAGAAGGTTGTAAGCGCTTTAGTAGCGAATTAGAAAAGTTAGCAGGTAAATTAGAGAAAAAAACGGTTAATGCCACCCCAGAAATTATTGTAGAGTTTGCAACTGCCGTAAAAACCTTACAAAACTATCTGCAAGACTTGCTCAATGGCTCTCCCGATATTCCTTTGCGTTTGTATTCAGTTTTAAAACCAATCGTCGATGTGCAGGGTGAAATGCTCGAGGAAAGCGAGTTGTTCTTCCCAGATACAACAAATAGTGCGCCTAAATCTATCCCTTTTAAAGAGTTAAGTGAATCGGATTATGTGGCCTATATTCTTGAGCAAAGGACCATATACCAAAAGGCGCTACTTGCATGGTTGCAGACTAAAGACGCGTCTGCTTTAGAAAATATGACAACCGCTGTTCGCAATGTAACGCAAACACAGCAAAAAAATAGTGATAAAACATTATGGTGGGTTGCTAGTGCTTTTACGGAGGCCTTAGAGCAAAAAGAAATTGCAGAAAACCCTGGCGCCAAAAAGCTTTGTCGTAAGCTTGATCAAGAGTTACGTCTTTTTGCAGATGGTGTGAAGAAGCCGCACGGCAATTTATTACGAGATATTTTGTATTATGTTGCGATTAGCGAGGTTGACAATGAAGAGATTGCAAAAGTAAAAGAAATCTTCGAGCTTGATCAATTAATAGATAAAAAATCTACTGTGAATTATATCGGTGGCAATATCGATGCTGATGAAATTTCACTTGTTGGACAACTCATTGATGAACTCGCTAAATTAAAAGATATTTGGGAAGACATCTCTAAAACGATAGATTTTTCAAACATTGATATTGATTCGGACAATGCTGTTCCAATCGATAAAGACTTAATCAGTAAATTTTCTGATACGGTATCCACAAGTCATGCGATTACGCAAAATTTAACCCAAGTGTTATTGGTAGATGTTTACTCAGTATTACAGCAAGCGAGTAATACCTTGCGTGATGACGCAAGCAAGGTAAATCATGCAGCCTTAATTGAAATGGCTGCAGCGCTTAATATTATTGAATCTTCTCTTAAAAACTATCAGCAATTAGATGCCGATAGAGTTCAGAAACTCTACTCTGAAGTAATGCGTTTAGAGTCTATTTCATCTGGAGCAGGTTACGATAGATTAGAAGAAGATCGGGCAAGCGAACTAGACCGTGATACGGTTAGAGCCATCGTTAT
>JAIYEJ010000024.1 GCA_027487055.1 Methylotenera sp.
ATTATTAGATATAGTATTAAAACCTTAATCATAAGGTGTTAAAGATGATTTTCTTGGAGTTGCCTCAGCGTAAATGTAGGTAACTCCATAAAAGTCCAATTAAATTAATGATTTTTGGAATGGCAGCTATAGGAATTTATATGCCTTAGGTAGGCATCGAGGACGTTAGAAATCTAAAATAGTCTTATATCGATTTTTATACTTTTTACTAGACTAAACTCAGCAATCTATTAATTTACTTCATTCCAAAAAGTAATTCTATTTCGTCCTGCTACTTTAGATTTGTACATGGCAGAATCTGCCTCTTTCACTAACTGACTAACATGCTCTTTTTGATCGTTAAATAATGTAATTCCGATGCTTAGCGTGCTAACATGTTTATACCCATCAAAATCAAAGGTTTGATTTAAATCATTAAGTACTTTATTACCAATCATATTTGCATACGATTTAGCGAGTTCAAAGCTATCACTTAAATCTTCAATCATTATAACGAACTCGTCTCCACCTAGTCTTGCCACAGTATCTTCTTCTCTAACGCATATTCTTAACATTTTTGCGATTTCTTGTAAAAGTTCATCCCCTTTATCATGTCCCAAAGTGTCATTCACAATTTTGAAATTGTCTAAATCAATAAACATTAAAACGCCATAATTTTTACTACGTACAGATGATGCCAATGCTTTTTCAAGACGATCAAGTAACAGCCTTCTGTTTGGCAAGTTAGTTAGACCATCATAAAAAGCCATCTCAATAATTTTATTTTCAGTCTGCTTCCTTAAGGTAATATCTGTTTGAATTGCAAAAATTGATTTAGGTTTACTATGACTGTCCCGTACTAAACTCCAATGAGATTCAACTTCCAGAATACGACCATCTTGGTGTTGTTCATTCATTTCTCCAGCCCACTCGTCATTTTCCATTAAAACTTTAAGTGCATGATCAAATTTCAAAGAGTCAAATTTCAGTAATTGTTGAATTGGCTGGTCAATTGCATCTACATCTTTCCACCCGTAAAGATTTTCTGCGCCTTTATTCCAATAGGTTATGAAATTATTCATATCTCGAACGATAATGGCATCATGAGTTTTATCAAGTAACGATGCTTGCTCCTTAATACGCTCATTAGACTCCATTCTTTCTAGCTCGCTAGCGGCCCTAGCAGCAAATAACATGAGAGTCGATTTAATTAATTCGAGATTACTTGATTGAATTGGATGTTGGAATAACACAATTAGCAAACCTACATGCTTTCCTTTTGAATCTTGTAAACGTAAGGCAGCAAAAGCTTGATATTGATAAAATTTCATCATAATAATAAATGGAAAATCTATGTATGAATTTTGAGTGGCAATAAATAATTCATTTTTGCTAAATAAAGTATCTGTAAGGATTTTGGGAACGGGAAAATTATAATTATCAATTTTCAATCCATTTACCATCCCAGCTAACATTCGGCCTTTGTGTTGTTTTTTTGTTATTAGCTGTGAAATGTGGCCTGCTTGCGCTCCAGACGTCTCAATCATACTTTGAACTAAGTTATCAAAGAAGTCATCATCAGTTGAGACATTTACTGATTTTGCCAGTTTAATAATAGCAGTGTTAAGTAATTGTCGTTCTTTTTCTAGCTTAATATTAATGATTCCAACAGCTAAATTATCAGCAAGCTCTTGCAATAAATTAATTTCTTGTTTATTAAAATCTCTTACCTCAGATGCGTACATTACCAAAATTCCATAAACCTTATCTTTATTTTTTAACGGTAATGATACGAGAGACATAAAACCCTGCTCATATGCAGCCTCTTTTACTGGGTACGTTGGATCTAACATTAAATCTTTAACAGCTATCGGAATACCCTCTCGAACAGTTCTTCCGCCTGGACCTAGACCGTTTATTTGATCACTAGACCAGCTCAAATTAATAATATCTAAAAACTTTGACTCATTAATACCAAAAAATGCTCTTGGTTTGATTGATTTGTAATCATCATCTTCGGCGTAACCGACCCAAGCCATTCGATAATTTCCAACCTCAACAATAATCCTACAGATTTCTTGTATGAGTTTTGTCTCATCGTGTATGTTGATTAAAGCCTCATTACTTTTACTTAAAATTAACAATGCACGATTCACCCAAGCTAACTCAAATTGACTTTTTTTCAAGTCTGTAATGTTTTGTAAAGTACCTATTAACTGTACAACTCTGCCATTTTTAAAAATAGCTGAGCCCTGTGCTCTCACCCAAAGATGATTATTTTTAGCCGTTGTAAAAGGTAACTCTAAATCCCATGGTTCACCAATTGCTATTGCTTTTTTTACTGCAGCTAAAATAACTGGCTGAAAGTCTGGATCGTAATATTTGATTGTTTCTTCAAGCGATGGAGGGGTCGAACCACTTAATTCATGAATATCAAATATCTCTTTTGTCCATTGAGATTGCATGGTTTTGAGATCAAGTATCCAACCTCCTACATGCGCCAATCTTCCAGTTTTTTCGAGAAGCCCAGTCATCTCTTCTATTTTGAAGATCATCACTCGATGTTCAATTTGGGTAACTATTTGATGACCTAGTGTTTTGAGTGCATCGAACTGTTCTTTAGATAGCTCACGAGGTATTTGATCAAAAATGCATAATTTACCAAGCGAGTATCCGTTATCACAGATAAGACTTACACTCGCATAAAATTGAATATTTGGATAACCCTGAATTGAATGTTTATCTATATCATTTTGGTTACAGATAAAACTTTTAGCTTCAAAAAC
>JAIYEJ010000291.1 GCA_027487055.1 Methylotenera sp.
CATCCATAATTGGCATGTTTTGATCTGTTAAAACCAAATCCACTGTTTTTTCTTTCGCCTTATTAAGCCCATCTTGTCCATCTACTGCTTGCACTACATCGTAGCCTGCAGCTTTAAGGCTAAATGCCACCATCTGGCGAAGAGAACCTGAGTCATCCACTGCTAGAATTGTTTTTGCCATTTTTTACTCACCTTGTCGTTGTTAATTACTATTTACTGTTAATAAAGTTAATTCAAATTGATTCAAGACTCTTGTATTACATTTCTAGAAAAGCTCAATGTCTCCAGATGCCATGTTTTTTTGCTCCACAGAACGCCTTAGTCCACCAGAGAGCGCATGGCTACCATGATGTAAGCTATTACTCATCATCTCGAGAAGTTTTGCAATTTCATTGTGTTCATATTCACTATTGATACCACCACCATGCGCATGCAATTCTTCTAGTAATTCTTTTAATCCGTTCACCCTTGTCATTGCCCTAACTAATAGCTGATTTGTAATATCCTGGAATTGCAATCCAGTAATCGCCACACCAACTTCTTCAGCAATAATTTGGTTATACATATTAATTTTGCTAGTTTCTTCACTTGTAAAGTTATGTTGTTGCATTAAAGCTTGCAAAGCTTTCTGCTGATTTGTTACAGCCGCATGCACAGCCATAAAGCTAGAGTTTAATTTTTCTATCGCCTTACTAAGTAAATATGTTGTTTGTGATAAATCTGCGTCCACTTCAATCAGGTGTTGTTTACCATGCTCTGATACAGCATCTAGTAGGCTTCTTACTTCTGTAATAGGTAGTTTTTTCATATACTTTCAATCATGCGCTATTAGAGTAATTTTTAATTTAATAAATAAGGTTAATAAAGTTGTTCAATTCTTGTTTAGTATTTTTTTACCGTTCTGCATCTTGAACTGTTTTGTTTATTTCTTCGGAACTAGCTTCTGCAGAAACCTTAAGTGCCCCATCGTCGCTGAGTGCATTTTCTTCTGCTTGCTTGTTCATAATAATCATGCTGATGCGTCTGTTAGACGCATCAAATGGATTGTCTTTGTTAAACAAAGAGGCTGAAGATAATCCAACTACACGAACTATTTTTGACTCATCCATCCCGCCTGCAATCAACTCACGACGAGAAGCATTAGCGCGATCAGCAGAAAGCTCCCAATTGCTGTAGGACTTTTCACCATCAGGGTAGGGTGTTGCATCTGTATGGCCGGAGAGGCTAATTTTATTGGGTACATCATTTAAAGTTTTCGCCAACTCTTGAAGTATTTGTTTTGCATATGGCTGCATCTCGGCCTTAGAAGAGTTAAACATGGCACGATTTTGTTCATCAACAATCTGCACACGTAAGCCATCAGAGGTTACATCAAGCAAAAGTTGGTTCTTAAATTTACTTAGATTTGGACTATCCTCGATAGCCTTTTCCATTTTTTTCTTTAGCTCCTCTAGCTTAGATTTTTCTTCTTTTTCTAATGCTTTTTTAGCTTCTTCTGCATCAATAGCTTTTTTCTTGCCATCTGGTCCATCGACTGGTTTTACCTGTCCTTGTTTTTTAGTAATATCTTTACCGCCACCACCTTTAATGAGGGTATCACTAGCGCCAACAGCCGTACCTCCAGTGAGCGCAACCATCAATGGCGTTCTAAAGTAATCTGAAATACCTTCTTTTTGGGCTTTTGACGTAGAGCCTAGCAACCACATCAACAAGAAAAAAGCCATCATCGCAGTCACAAAGTCAGCATATGCAATTTTCCAAGCGCCACCGTGGTGCCCGCCAGCCGTTTTTTTAATTTTCTTAACAATTATTGGCCTAACAAGATCTTCAGCCATAGCGAGCTCCGTAAATAAACTGTCATTAGGTAAATTTTTAGATGTAAGCGCATTACTTGCCTTTAGCTTGTTTTACATGATCTTCAAGTTCTGCAAATCCAGGACGCTCTGTTGAATAAAGCACTTTACGACCAAACTCTACCGCTATGGCAGGTGCATAACCATTTAAGCTCGCTAGCAAGACCACCTTAACGGTTTGATACATTTTGGTGCCCTCCTCTAGTTTCTGCTCCAATAAACCTGAAAGCGGTCCAACAAAGCCGTATGCCAGCAAAATACCTAAGAAGGTACCTACCAGCGCATGCCCAATCAACACGCCCAACTCGTTTGGAGGCAAATGCAAACTTTCCATGGTATGTACAACACCCATCACGGCTGCCACAATACCAAATGCTGGCAAGGCATCACCTAGCTTAGCGATACAATGTGCTGGTACATGACCTTCCATATGATGAGTTTCAATTTCATTATCCATCAGATTTTCTACTTGAAAGGCGTCCATATTCCCAGATACCATGAGACGCAAATAATCGGTAATAAACTCCACCAAATGATGATCGTGCAATATGTTTGGATACTTACTGAACAAAGGACTAGCTTCAGGGTTCTCTACGTCATTTTCAATCGACATCATGCCGTCTTTGCGAATCTTGGTTAAAATTTCATACATCAAGGCAAGCAAGTCTAAATAAAGTGCTTTATTGAATTTGGACCCTTTAAAAACACTAGGCAATGCTTTTACAGTCGCTTTAAGTGCTTTGCTATCATTACCAACAACAAAAGCGCCTATAGCACCGCCAAAAATCATTAGCACCTCTAAGGGTTGCCATAAGCCACCTAAATGACCGCCTGCCAATGCATAGCCACCAAATATTGTGCCGCAAATTACAATGTATCCAATAATGACGAACATTCTTAAGCACTCCTGAAATTAAATACTGCTAACGAGTTAATAATTAGAATCAGAATATCAAGTTCTCACTGAAATCAATCGAAAGAATAAAGGGATAATTTCTAGCTACTAACAAGTTTGAAGGATTAATAAAAGCGCTATATGTCATATAAATACCCCCAGCATTTGGCTTTAGTGCTGTTGAGCGGGTTAAATCAATTTTTGATGAAATTATTTAGTTAATTTAGGACTTAAATTTGCCAAACATAAATTGCAGGTGAGTGATCGTTGCCTGCGATTCGCATTGTTGGATTAACCCCTGGAATTTCAAATTCTAGGCTAATGAGCAAACTGCCCGTTTTCATCTCTCGAGAAGATTTTTGCCAAAGCGCCAACATTGCTGCGGGGGACAAATAAGCAAATATAATGTCGTAATCTGCAAAATTAAGTGCGTGATAATCACCTAATTTGAATATCGCTTTTGAACGATTAATTTTTACGCGAAGTCTGCTAACCAACCATGGTAATGGTGCTATTTCTATACCTTCAATTTGACTATCAGGACGAACTTTAGCGATATACATCGACATATCACCCAATCCACTGCCGATATCAATCAGTTTTAAATGCCTATCTTTTGGCATTATTTTAGCGACTTGTTTCCAGACAATTGGACGCGAAGGATAAAATGGGACCTGACTTCGAAAAGTAGTCCAAAACAGGCTTAAGCTAATGATAAAACCTGCTAAATAAAACTCGTTTGGAAGTTGCCAGTGAGTCATTGCCAACATGGCTAAAGGAAAACATAAATGTATCCAACGCCACCAAACTGCCATATTTAAACAATATGAAAAAGCGGCAGCTAACAAAGACTGCATAATGACAAAATCTATAATCGAAAAACTAGAAACACCAACATTTACAATTAAGTAAGAAAACTTAAATATGATTAACACCGTCAAAAAAGCAACGCTTTGCACTAGCACCGCCAACGTCGATGGCTTTAGTTGCTTTAGTTTGTTAAACATAAACAAAGGTCTTGAATTAGTTAACTCATTGTTAAGTTTTGTTTGATGAATTGGTCGCTTACCCAACAAACTCTTTTGCATGGTTTTACTCATGGCTTTATTCGTCAATATCTTCAAATGTTAATTAACAATTAAGCAGACATAGAAACCAATTTGTAACTTAATTCTTTTGCCTTTTTAGTTTTACCTGCGCGCGAAGGTACATGACATAAGTTGCATACATAATTTTGATTCAAATCATATGTATTCACGATAAACTCACCAGAACAGCAATTGCAACGTTTGAGTTTTAACATTTTGCTTTCAACAAAGCGCACTAATGTCCAAGCGCGTGTAAGTGATAATACAGGTTCTTCTTCAGCGCCTTGTTGTACCACTTGTTGTTGATACATGCTATAGGCTTTAATAATCGCATCTATGCCTTTTACATCTGCATAATCCAACATAAATTTATAAATATTATAAAAAATAGATGAGTGGATATTAGGCTGCCATGTTAAAAACCAATCTGTAGAAAATGGCAACATGCCTTTTGGTGGTGATACCCCTTTTAGCTCTTTATAGAGCTTAATTAAACGCTCACGAGATAGACTTGTTTGTGATTCAAGTAGTTGTAATCTTGCGCCAAGATTAATCATTTTTATTGCTAATTGAATTTGTTCTGATTCGTTGACTACGCTAATTTTCTTCATGATCATCACCCTTTTTCTGGTATCAGTTTCTATATAAAATCAAAGTTAAACTGCTGTTGTGAAGCCGCCAGCATTTTGCCCGGCCATAAGCACAGCGGTGTGCAAGTGTGCTTGAGAGCTGTCTTTTGTATAGTTAGTTAG
>JAIYEJ010000186.1 GCA_027487055.1 Methylotenera sp.
ACTTACGCCGGGTAAATTGCGCCTAATATTCGCAAACCCTTTGCGCCTGTCACTGATGGTAAATTACTGGTTTTGCCTTCTAAAGTTTGTTTGGCAAGCCATGCAAATGCCGCTGCCTCTAACCAATCCACCCCTATACCAAGCGCATCTGTATTCAGTAATGGCGTGTCTTTTAGCATGGCCTTAATTGTGCCTACTAATAAACCATTACGCGCACCACCACCGCATAAATAAACTTCATCAACATCAACACAGAATCTGTTTAATGCTTGGTATATGGTATTTGCACTTAACTCCACAAGCGTGCGGGCAATGTCTTGTGGGCGGGTATGCGGGTATAGAATGTGCTGCTTTAGCCAAGCATCATTAAATAAATCGCGCCCTGTGCTTTTAGGTGGAGGCAGCGAAAAATATGGCTCTGCTAGCATATTACTTAAAATGCTTTCATGCACCACGCCTGTGGATGCCCATGCGCCATCTGCATCAAAATCTTGATTCAGTTTTAATTTTGCCCACGCATCCAAAAGCATATTGCCAGGGCCAGAATCAAAACCTAGCACGTCACCGTTTTTATTTAAATAAGTAATATTTGCAATGCCACCAATATTAATAATAGCGCGGTTTAATGTGGTACTGCCAAAAATGGCTTGGTGAAAAGCCGGCACCAGCGGCGCCCCTTGCCCGCTAGCGGCAATATCGCGACTACGAAAATCACCCACAACAGTGATATTAGTTAGTTCTGCCAGCAAAGCGTTATTGCCAATTTGTAAGGTAAACCCAAGTTCTGGGCGGTGCCGTATGGTTTGGCCGTGGCAACCAATAGCAGCGATTTGATCCGCATTCACTTTGGCAGTAGCCAGCATATTTTTTACTGCATCTGTATATAAATATGCGAGCTTATTGCCTAGTAATAATGCGCTCTCAAGCTCGTTAGGTTGTGATGCGTGCAGCGCCAAAAGTGAAAGTTTTAGTTCAGCAGGATATGCTAAAAAGTGTGTAGCAATGATGTCACAATCATTCGCCTCAAATTGACACAGCGCCACATCAACGCCATCTAAACTTGTACCGGACATAATGCCTATGTATAGTTGCATTGCTGCTCTTCCTAAAGTATGTGGTCCTAGCGCACGGGGTGCTGGTATATTACTCGCTCGAAGCGATTTGATGATGGTTTAATATTGCCAATTGCGCCATTAAATTTGCACTTGCAGTATCAAACGCATTTTTATATTTAGCGTCAATGGGGATGCTAGTTGGTAGATTAACCGTCATGGGGTCGCGATGCTCTTTACCCACTAAAAATTCATAATGTAAATGTGGGCCAGTCGCTAAGCCAGACATACCGACAAAACCAATAATCTCACCTTGTTCTACCTGAATGCCCTTGCGAATGCCTTCTGCGAAGCTAGATAAATGGCCATATACAGTGCTAATGCCATTATGGTGTTTTAGCACAACCACGTTGCCGTAGCCACCTTTTTTACCCACAAAATCAACAACACCGTCACCAGAGGCTTTAATCCTTGTACCGATTGGTGCTGCAAAATCTACACCTTTGTGCGAGCGCAATTGGTGCAGAATAGGGTGAAAACGTTTAGTGGTAAAACCAGAACTAATGCGCGTAAACTCAAGCGGAGAACGTAAAAAAGATTTATGTAAGTTTTGACCTTGGGGCGTGTAATAAGCAAATTTACCTTCTGCATCACCAAAATGCACGGCTTGATACTTTTTGCCATTGTTAATAAATTCAACCGCTAATACTTTGCCAGTTTTCATCATTTCGCCAGCGTTATAAAATGCTTCGTAAATCACGTTGAATTGATCACCAGAGCGTAAATCTTCTCGAAAATCAATTTCGCCAGAAAAAATTTCAATAATTTGCAAAGAAATTTGGTCGGGGATATCTGCTTTATCTGCAGCTCCAAACAAGGAGTCTTCAATGTTTGCAGATTTTAAAATTTGGTGATTTTGCAATAAAAGTTGCTGCGTTGTGACTTCGTAGCCATCGCCTGATTGCTCGGCCACTAAAATATTTTCAGCATCGATGACATATTCTAAATGCAGTAACTTGCCGCTTGAACTTGTTTTAACCTCAAGTGAGTGACCAGGCACAAGTTGCGTATTAATAGCGCTTGCATCAGGGTTTAACATTAATTGCTTAACAGCGCCTGCATCTTGAATGTACAACCGTTGCAATAAGCTACCAAGAGTATCACCAGGCTTAACTTGTGCGATATGCGAAAAAGTTTCGTTAGGATTTTCTTGCTTATTAATCTCTGGTAAAAGCACACTTTCGACAATATTCTTGCTTGGCAGAGAATGGCGTCCATCAGTTTTGGTGGGATTTAATGCAATTGCAACGCCAAAAACAGGTAAGAATAACGAGATAAAAAACCAACGTAATTTTATTTTGCGCAGACTCAACAATTTGTTTTGCGTTAGAATAGAATTTTTAGGTTTGTAATCGTTAAGTTTTATAGGTTGTTGCATATAAAATAACAGAAATTAAATTCTGAAAAACAAAATCAGCTTACAGTAAAAAAGTGCATGGTAACAGAAAAATAAAATTTTAAAAAAGATATAAATATTTAAAACAAGTAAATTAGATAAGCGGAATTCCATTTGAAAATAGAGATTAATCAAGCTTTAGCGATTATTAAACGCGGTAGCGAAGAGCTTTTAGTAGAACAAGAACTAATAGACAAACTCAAAAAAGGTCAGCCTTTACGCATTAAAGCGGGCTTCGATCCTACGGCTCCAGATTTGCATCTTGGACACACCGTGTTAATTAATAAACTACGCCATTTCCAAGATTTGGGACATCATGTATTGTTTTTGATTGGCGATTTTACTGGCATGATAGGCGACCCAACGGGTAAAAGCGCTACTCGACCTCCACTTACAAAGGAGCAAGTGGCAGAAAACGCTAAATCTTACGCCACGCAAGTATTTAAAATTTTAGATAAAGATAAAACTGAAATTGTGTTTAACTCGACTTGGCTCACAGATTTAGGCGCAGCAGGCATGTTAAAACTTGCCGCGAGCTTAACAGTTGCCCGCATGTTAGAGCGCGATGATTTTTCAAAAAGATTTAAATCAAATCAGCCAATTGCGATTCATGAATTTATGTATCCATTGCTGCAAGGCTATGATTCTGTTGCTCTAAAAGCTGATGTTGAGCTAGGTGGAACTGACCAGAAATTCAACCTACTGATGGGCCGCGAGTTGCAAAAGCAAATGGGGCAATCTCAACAATGTGTGCTCACGATGCCTTTGCTTGAGGGTTTAGATGGTGTCAACAAAATGTCTAAATCACTTGGTAACTATATTGGCATTAATGAGTCGCCAGAGATTATTTTTGCTAAATTGATGTCTATTTCAGACGATTTAATGTGGCGATATATCGAGCTATTGTCATTCGAATCGCTAGAAACGATTGACAGCTGGAAGTCTGCTGTTAAAGCTGGTGAAAATCCACGCAATATCAAAGTAAGATTTGCTCAAGAAATCGTTGCCCGTTTTCACAGCCAAGATGCTGCAGAAGGCGCATTAAATGATTTTCAGACACGTGCAAAAGGGGGTGTTCCAGATGATGTGCCCGAAAAGCCCATCGCTATTGACTCCCAGAGCATCGGAATTGCCTCGTTGCTTAAATTGGCAGGTTTGGTAGAAAGCACAAGTGAAGCCATTCGGGCCATACAACAAGGTGGGGTGAA
Source organism: Methylotenera sp. (assembly GCA_027487055.1). Lineage (GTDB taxonomy): Bacteria > Pseudomonadota > Gammaproteobacteria > Burkholderiales > Methylophilaceae > Methylotenera_A. Next base: position 3,717 of record JAIYEJ010000186.1, read on the forward strand.
GCTAGATAGCGAAAAAGTGACGGATAAAAATTTGCAGCTTGCTAAAGGCGCTACAGTTATTGCGCAAGTTGGTAAACGTAAATTTGCTAAAATTATTATTACTTAGATCTAGTGATTTTTAAGCTAGTTTTAGCTCATGCAATAAAACCAACTTACATGGTTTTGTTTTTTTGCATGTTTTCTAGGTTAATTATTGATGAGGTTTTTTTAAGCAAATTATCTTTATATGGATGTGAAGTATTGTTGTAAAGCTTAGCAACTTTCTTCACATACATTTGTGTTTCTGCATATGGCGGCACGCCTTTATACTTCTCAACAGCACCTTCACCAGCATTGTAAGCCGCAGCAACTAATTTAAGATCACCTTTGAAATAAGCCAGCAGCCATTGTAGGTATGCAAGGCCGCCTTTAATATTGTCTTCCGCTTTGTATGGGTCTTTAACACCAAAGCGCTGCGCTGTTTCGGGAATAAGTTGCATTAAGCCTTGTGCATTTTTGGGTGATGTTGCGTGCACATTGAACCCTGATTCTACCGCGATAAATGTCATCGCTAAATTCGCATCAATATCATATCGTGGCGCGAGTTTGTTCACGATTTTAAGAATATGGCGTTGAGAATAGAAAAGCGCAGCTGTTTTTTCCGAGATTTCTTTTTTCTCATTGTCAGTATTATCAATATTGCTGGCTAAGCTTGGTGGCGGATCAGGTTGAAGGCAAGCAAGTAATTCTATCGATGGCAAAACATTAGAAAGCTTAGCGAGTGAATTTTGTGCAGAGCTATGACCTTGTTCTGCGGCCATTGTAAACAGTTGCGCGGCAACTTTTTCATCTACAGCAACGCCTTTACCATTTGCATACATCCAACCAAGCGCAAATTGCGCGTCAGCATCTCCATTTTTGGCTTGTTTGCAATAGTTAGCAACAACCTCAGAGTAAGTGTTCGGAGCCCCTGCATTGTTTTTGAATTTAAAAGCCATCGCAACCAACATTGCGTTTGGATTTTTGAGAGAGCCTTTGGTGGTGTTGAGTCTTTTGTTTTCTATGTTTGTAGCGTTTTCAGTTGTCGCTTGTGTGTTTTGCTGTGCTTCTGCAGTTACTGCTATTTTATCTGACATCACTTGATCTGATATCACTTGAGCCTCGTCAGCAATTACTTCAAATCCTGCGAGCATGGCAGTTAATGTGATAAATAATTGAAAAGACAACAAGTTGATGCTTAGCTTCATAGTATTTACTTGATTTCATATAATTATTAAAAATATTCTTTAATTCTCAAGAATAAATTCTTTTTGGAGATTGTATTGTAGCTATCCTCACTTAAGTGTCTATGACCCTTTTGGACTAAGCGATGTAATGACGATTGGATATTTTTTGAATATTTTTGCAAATAGGGCTTGACCAAATTTATTGCCTCTGTAGAATGCGCACCTCGTTACAGCAATGCGGTAACGTCAAGTAGCAAAATACACAATACCAGAATAAATATAAATAGTTTAAATTTATTCTTGACCAGCCTCAAAAGCTCTGTATAATGCGCGCTTCGCCAAAATTAATGTAGTTTTTAATGTAAGTTAAAAATTTTAATTTTAGGCACTGCTCTTTAAAAATTTGAACGACTGATAAGTGTGGGTGTTTGTGGTTGAGACCTATTTACTTAGACGCGACGAATGCTTTGTTTCTTAATTGAGATGGAGAATGTTTTGTTGTTTGGTTTATGTAGATACTCAAGAGAACAAATGCTTACACTTAGATTTATGACAAGTATGTAAATAGCTTGTTAGTTGACTGTTAAAGGTTGGCTGATGAGCGACAAGACACACCTTGAAATGAATTTGAGTACTTTATCTAATGAGAGTTAGATAAATAAAGCAAAGCGAAATAACCACCTCGAAAGAGGTAAAAGTAATAGTTGTGAATTAAACTGAAGAGTTTGATCATGGCTCAGATTGAACGCTGGCGGAATGCTTTACACATGCAAGTCGAACGGCAGCACGGGAGCTTGCTCCTGGTGGCGAGTGGCGAACGGGTGAGTAATATATCGGAACGTATCCAATAATGGGGGATAACTAATCGAAAGGTTGGCTAATACCGCATACGCCCTGAGGGGGAAAGCTGGGGATCTTCGGACCTAGCGTTGATGGAGCGGCCGATATCGGATTAGCTAGTTGGTGAGGTAAAGGCTCACCAAGGCGACGATCCGTAGCTGGTCTGAGAGGACGACCAGCCACACTGGAACTGAGACACGGTCCAGACTCCTACGGGAGGCAGCAGTGGGGAATTTTGGACAATGGGCGCAAGCCTGATCCAGCCAT
>JAIYEJ010000295.1 GCA_027487055.1 Methylotenera sp.
AAAGTAAATGCTAGGCAAACCTAAATTCTCGCGTTCGATATATTGCCAAACGTCCATTTCTGTCCAGTTTGAAATCGGGAAGGCACGGATATTTTCGCCTTTGTGGGATCGCGCGTTGTAGAGATTCCACAATTCTGGGCGTTGATTTTTTGGGTCCCATTGACCAAACTCATCACGGAAACTCATGATGCGCTCTTTCGCGCGGGCTTTTTCTTCGTCACGACGTGCGCCACCTATGCAGCAGTCAAAGCCATGCTCTTCAATTGCTTCAAGTAGTGTGACTGATTGGTGTTTATTGCGTGGTTCGTCAGGTGTTTTTAATACCACGGTACCGCGTTTCATGGAGTCTTCTACAGAGCGCACAATCAAGCGCTCACCAAGCTCAGTCGCGCGTTGGTCACGGAAATTAATTACTTCTTGGTAATTGTGACCTGTGTCAATGTGCATTAAAGGGAAGGGAAAGCGACCAGGGCGGAAGGCTTTTTCAGCCAAGCGTAAGATGCAAAGCGAGTCTTTGCCGCCTGAGAACAGCAATACAGGGTTGCTACATTGGCCTGCAACTTCACGCAGAATGTGAATTGCTTCGGCTTCTAGCCAATCAAGGTGGCTTAATGGTTGTTTTGACATAATAGATTTAATGGAAATAAAATTATTTTTTAACGTGCAGACCACACTCTTTGTTTTGTGGATCTTCCCACCACCAACGGCCTGCGCGCACATCTTCGCCCATGGCAACCGCGCGCGTACAAGGCGCACAGCCGATGCTGGGATAAAACTGGTCGTGCAATACGTTATAAGGTACATCAAACATGCGGATGTAGGCCCAAACCTCTTGCTCAGTCCAATCGCTTAAAGGGTTATATTTTTCTAGCTTGTTGCCTGAGTCATATTCACGGGTAGGCAAGCTGGAGCGAGTGGTGGCTTGTTCGGCACGCATGCCTGTTACCCAAGCTAGCTTGCCTGCAAGTGCACGTTGTAATGGCTCAACTTTGCGCATATGGCAACAGGCTTTGCGTAAGTCGATACTTTTGTAAAAAGCGTTAATCCCTTTAGTGCGCACGTAATCTTCAACGGCTTCATGCTTAGGGAAAAATACGACAGGCTTAGTGTTATAAGCACTTTCAACTTCACCCATCAGCGTGTATGTTTCAGCAGGCAAGCGACCTGTGTCGAGAGAGAAAATCTCAATTCCGAGGTTTTCTTTGGCGATAATGTCAGTCAACACCATGTCTTCTGCGCCGTAGCTATTGGCAAAGGTGATAGCATTGAACTCTTTGCTGGCGGCTTGCAATAAGGCCAACACTTGCGCGCGTTTTTCATTCACACGCTCAACCAAATCATCTGTGAGCTCTGGCGAGGTCGCAGGGTTTTTCATCGATGGTTTTAACATGGTGACACCGAAACTCATGCGCGGGTTATCCTACGCACTATCATAATTGGCTCCGATTCAATCTGCGCCATACTGGCACATCATCCGTTGCGCCTTGATAAGGTTGTTTAAAGTCGTTTAAGCTAGCAATCGCTTCTTGCGCGTTGCGGTCAGCGCGAATGAGGTAGCTGTCGTAGCCTGAACGTTTTAAAAAGAACAATTGGTCGCGCAATACATCGCCCACTGCTCGAAGCTCATTTTTAAAATGGTAACGTGTACGAATCCAATTTCCTATCGTAAAGTTACGGCCATCAGCAAAGCGTTCTACAAAAACAGCAATTAAGGGCAACACGTTTAAGTCAGGAAATGCTTCGGTTAAATGTTCAATTGGCTCATGCGTGGCAACTAAAATGCCAATTTCACCAGCAGCCATACGTGTGCCTAATGTAGCTTTTCTAGCTATCCAAACAGGCAATGGCAAAATGATTTTTCCCGTGGCAGGAATGTCAGTTGCATCAATTTGGGCTTGGCTAAAAGTTTCTTCACCGTGTAGTTTAAACAAGACGATTTTGCCTGCTTGTTTACGCACAACTTCATCGCCTAAAGTCGGAGGAATGACGCGTGTCCAATCGTCTGCAACAATCGTGTTGTGTTTAATCAGTTGGCTCATGCAGCCTCCTTTTCACCATACACATGCGCTTTAAAGGGAGCTAAGCCTAAACGGCGTACGGTATCAATAAAACGCTCTTCTGGCGTACGTTGTTGCACATAGACTTCAATCAGTTTTTGAATCACACTCGGCATTTCATCTGCAGCAAATGAGCGTCCAATCACGCTACCTAAGCTGGCATCGTTACCTTGCTTGCCACCAATGGAGACTTGGTACCATTCTTCGCTGTCTTTATCCACGCCCAAAATGCCGATATGACCGACGTGATGGTGACCGCATGCGTTCATACAACCAGAGATATTCAGTTCTAATTCACCAATGTCATGCAAATAATCAAGGTTATCAAATTGCATTTGAATCGCTTCTGCAATTGGAATCGATTTTGCATTCGCCAAGCTACAGAAGTCACCGCCAGGGCAGCAAATAATGTCTGTCAACAACCCAATGTTAGGGGTGGCTAAACCTGCCGCGCGGGCTTTTTCCCACACAGCAAATAAATCGCTGAGTTTAACATCCGCTAAAATCAAGTTTTGCTCGTGAGAGGCACGTAATTCACCAAAACTGTAGGCATCAGCTAAATCTGCTACCACATGCATTTGCTCAGTGGTGATGTCGCCTGGTGGTTTACCGTGTGGTTTGAGTGATAAAGTCACTGCGCGGTAACCCGTTTGTTTGTGCGCGTGCACGCAACGTTTTACCCAAGCAGCAAACGCTGGGTTGCTCGCTACGGCAGCATCAAAACTGGAATCATGTACTGGCAATGTTTCGTAAGGCATCTGATCAAAGTGTTGCGCAACACGGTTAAGCTCTGCTTCTGTAATGGTGAGCGAGCCGTTTTTGAGGTGCGACCATTCCGCTTCGACTTGTTTTTTAAATTCTTCAATGCCCAAGGCTTTCACCAAAATTTTGATACGCGCTTTGTAAGAGTTGTCGCGGCGGCCGTGAATGTTATACACACGTATAATCGCCTCACAGTATGACAATACATGTTGCCATGGCAGGCTTTCTTCAATGACGGTGCCCAAGATCGGTGTGCGGCCCAAACCACCTCCCACCCATACTTTAATGCGTAGTTCGTTTGCACTATCTTTAAAAAACTCCAAACCAATGTCATGCATTTGCACCACAGCGCGGTCTTCTTTAGTGCCGGACACGGCAATTTTAAATTTGCGAGGTAACAAAGCAAATTCAGGATGGAAAGTACTCCATTGACGCATGATTTCTGCAATCGCACGTGGATCAACGACTTCATCTGGGGCAATGCCAACAAATTGGTCGGTAGTAATGTTACGGATGCAGTTACCTGAGGTTTGAATGGCGTGCATTTCAACCGTGGCAAGTTCAGCTAAAATTTCAGGCACTTCTTCAAGCTTTGGCCAGTTGATTTGTAAATTTTGGCGTGTAGAAAAGTGACCATAGCCACGATCATATTTTTTAGTAATGTCTGCAAGCTTGCGCATTTGCTTGCTCGCCAGCATGCCGTAAGGCACTGCGATACGCAACATTGGCGCATGACGTTGAATATACAAGCCATTTTGCAAGCGTAATGGGCGAAATTCATCATCTGAGAGCTCTCCCGCCAAATAACGGCGGGTTTGGTCACGGTATTGTGCGACGCGTTCGTCGACAATTGTTTGATCTATTGCATCGTATTTATACATAATTAAATGATTACTTTTAAAGAGGCGTTATTTTAATGTAAAACGAGTTTAAAGCCTACAAAAATAAGGATTGAAGCTAAGGCAATGCGCACCCAATGTTCGGCAATTTTTGAGCTCATATGGCTTCCTAGATAAATACCAGGGATAGAACCAATGAGTAAAGTGACTAATAATCCATAATTAATCGTCCCTAAAGTGGCATGACCCAATCCTGCAACCAAAGTGAGTGGCACAGCGTGTGCGATATCGCTGCCAACAATAGTGGTAAT
>JAIYEJ010000060.1 GCA_027487055.1 Methylotenera sp.
CAGGTCGTGAAATTCATAAGCCAGGCCCAGAACGCGCTGTGGTTTTTCAAAATCATTCATTATTACCTTGGTTAACTTGTTTCGAGAACGTGCATTTGGCAGTTGAGCGTGTATTCGGAGATGAGTCACGTAATAAACAAAATGAGCGCACTACTGCGGCACTCGAGATGGTAGGTTTAAGTCATGCGATTGATAAGCGCCCAAGTGAAATTTCTGGTGGCATGAAGCAGCGCGTTGGCATTGCTCGTGCACTCGCAATGGAACCTAAGGTCTTGTTACTAGATGAACCTTTCGGTGCGCTTGATGCATTAACACGCGCTAGTTTACAAGATGAATTAATGAAAATTATGGCGAAATCTGGCGCAACTGCTGTGATGGTGACGCATGATGTGGATGAAGCGGTTCTACTTTCTGATCGTATTGTGATGATGACAAATGGCCCCGCTGCGGGTATCGGCGACATTTTAACGGTGGACTTGCCTAAGCCTCGAAATCGCCTAGCCTTGGCAGAAGATAAGCAATATAACCATTTACGTAGCGAAATACTTAAATTTTTGTATGAGCGACACGCTAAAAAAGCCGCTTAAAAAATTTATTTAAAACTATTTTATAAATTAAGGAAAATTCAAAATGCATCACACATTTGCAAAACACATACACTTGCCAATTAAAAGAATTACTTTGGCAACTTTATTAGCAATATCTACGCTAAACGTGGCATACGCTGAGGATGCTGTAAAAGTTGAAGAAATAGAAGAAGAATATACATTTTTAGAATCGATTAAAACGGGTAAATCATTAAGTAGCATACGCGCTCGTTATGAACATGTCGAACAAGATGGTTTTCAGCAAGGAAGTGCTGTTAATAAACTTAAAGACGCATATGCATTTACTACTCGTTCCCTAATTGGTTGGCAAACTGCTCCGTTTAATAACTTTAGTTTTGCCGCACAAATCACTGACGTACATGAGTTTAACGACGATTTTAATGATAGGCGTGATAACTTACCTGAAGACCAAGTAGGTGTTGGCGCAGCCGCTAACTCAAGTGTATTTAAAAGACAGTTTCCTAACATTGTTGATCCTAGATTTACTGATATTAATCAACTGTTTGTCGAGTGGACTGGAATCAAAAATACCAAATTAAAATTAGGTCGCCAAATTGTTAATTTAGACAACGTTCGTTTTATTGGAGACATTGCATTTCGCCAAAACACACAAGTTTTTGATGGTATTTCTATTGTGAATAAAACGATTTCCGATACGGAAATTTTTGCAGCTCATTTTTCAAAAGTGCGCCAAGTTAATACAAAACTACGTGATGGCAATATTGATCTTGTGAATATTAAGTATCGCTGGCTGCCAACAGAATCTATTACAGGGTATAGCTATTTTGTTGATGTAGCTAATTTAAGTCAAAACAATGGTAATCCTGCAGCGGTTGGAACAGCGGCGCAAGGAGGCAATGGCCTAGGAGCAAGTAATGACTTAGTGAATACTGCAACCACTGATGCTAGTAGTAAAACTTTAGGTTTGCGATTAGATGGAGTCCATGTGATTGATCCAAACTGGAGGAGTTTATACACTCTGGAATATGCTAAACAAGACGACTACAGAGGTGGTAACCCTCTTATTGACGCTTATTATCTAAAAGTAGGCGGCGGTGCAGCTTATAACGTTTGGAGTTTAAGGTTGGATTATGAAAAATTATCAAGCAATGATGGTAAATATGGCTTTCAAACACCGCTTGGTACAAATCACTTATTTCAAGGCTGGTCAGATCACTTTTTAGCAACACCACGCCAAGGGATAGAGGACTTATATCTTACCTTCGGTGGCAAAATTGATAAGGCAGTTTTGTACGCTGAATATCATGTGATGAAGTCAGATGAAAAATTCCAAACGATAGGTGCTGGGAATTTTGGTGACAAATTTGGTACAGAATTTGATGCGAGCGTTATGTATCCTTTTACCGATGCAGTATGGGGAAAAGTTGAATACGCTAAATTTAACGAAAGTGATGTTTACGGGACTACATTGCAAAATGCAGCACGTAAAGGTGACAAAGAGATTATTTGGTTAACTACACAGCTTACATTTTAATATCTTGAATTGAGTGGCCTGATGCTTTGTTTATAACAAAATCAAGCCATTTTAAAAAGATTAATAATCTGTATTTACTAATTAAATAGTGTAAAAATTATGCAAAAAATGAAGTTGGTGGTTGTGGGTAATGGGATGGCGGGTATGCGCGTAGTTGAAGAACTGCTCAAAATATCACCAGATTTATACGACATTACGGTGTTTGGTGATGAGCCATACCCCAACTACAACCGGATTATGCTTTCACCTGTATTAGCAAATGAGCAAACGATTGTCGACATTATTCTAAATACGCGTGAGTGGTATGCCGAAAACAACATCATATTGCACACAAGTGCGCGTATCAACAAGATTGATCGTAAAAAGCGTATTGTGACTGCTGAAGATGGTACCTCAGCTGAATATGATCGACTGTTGTTAGCTACTGGCTCAAAACCTTTTATGTTGCCTATATCTGGCGCAGATTTAGAAGGTGTCATTGGGTATCGTGATATTAAAGATACCAATGAAATGATAGAAACTGCAAAAAAATACAAAAATGCTGTGGTCATTGGCGGTGGTTTGCTTGGTCTAGAAGCTGCGAATGGCTTGGCGATTCAAGGCATGGACGTAACAGTTATTCATCGCAATGAGTGGTTGTTAGAGCGCCAATTAGATAAAACTGCTGGCAAAATGCTTCAAAAATCGCTAGAAGCAAAAGGCCTAAAATTTCAGCTCAAGCAAAATACAAAAGAATTAACTGGCGAGAATGGGCGCGTAACAACTATCCATTTCGCTGACGGCACATCGCTCCCTGCAGATTTGGTGGTAATGGCGATAGGGATACGCCCTAACTTTGCGCTTGCTGAATCTGCAGGTATCCATTGCGATAAAGGCATCGTGGTGAATGACACCATGCAAACCTATGATCCACGTGTCTATGCTGTGGGCGAATGTGTTTCACATCGCGGTATTTCTTATGGATTGGTTGCACCCTTATTTGAAATGGCTAAGGTGTGCGCCACACATTTAGCCAACTTTGGTATTGGTTTATACAAAGGTTCTGTGACCTCAACAAAATTAAAAGTCACGGGCATTGATTTGTTTTCTGCAGGCAATTTTGCAGGTGGGGAAGATACTGAAGAAATAGTACTGCACGACGCGGTTGGCGGGGTCTACAAAAAACTCGTCATTAAAGATGACAAAATCATCGGCGCTGTGTTGTATGGCGATACTGCCGACGGAGCCTGGTATTTCCAGATGCTCCGTGACGGCAAACCAATACATGAAATTCGCGATAACTTAATGTTTGGGCAAGATAGTCTTGGCAACACAGGTCACCAAGGTAATGATAAAGCATCCTTAATGACAAATGAAATGGAAGTCTGTGGGTGTAACGGTGTATGCAAAGGAACCATTGTCAAAGCCATTCAAGATCAAGGTTTGTTTACCATTGATGATGTTAAGAAGCAAACCAAAGCAGGTTCTAGCTGTGGCAGTTGCGTGGGCTTGGTTGAGCAAATATTAGCCAGCACGTTAGGTGGTGGATATGCGCCGCCTAGCACAAGCAAGTCAGTGTGTGGCTGTACCGATAAAAATCACGAAGAAGTGCGTGAAGAAATTCGTAAAAACAAATATCTCAATATTCCTGATGCCATGAAAGGAATGGGCTGGCGCACACCAAATGGCTGTGCTACCTGTAGACCTGCATTGAATTATTACTTGTTATCTACTTGGCCACACGAGGCAGTAGACGATCCACAATCACGATTTATTAATGAGCGCGTGCACGCGAATATTCAAAAAGATGGCACTTACTCAGTGATTCCTCGTATGTATGGAGGTGTAACCACACCTGATCAACTACGAAAAATTGCAGATGTCGCTGATAAATATGCAGTACCTATGGTTAAGGTAACGGGTGGTCAACGTATCGATTTGTTAGGCGTAAAAAAAGAAGATTTAGTCGATATGTGGAAAGATTTAGATATGCCTTCAGGCTATGCGTACGCTAAGGGCATTCGTACCGTTAAAACCTGTGTAGGCTCTGAGTTTTGTCGTTTTGGAACACAAAACTCTACTCAAATGGGTATCGATATTGAAAAAGCCTTCGACCATATGTGGGCTCCACATAAAGTTAAGTTTGCAGTTTCTGGTTGCCCTAGAAACTGTGCAGAATCTGGTATTAAAGATGTTGGCATTATCGGTGTTGATTCAGGCTGGGAAATATACGTTGGTGGCAATGGTGGAATTAAAACTGAGGTGGCGCAGTTTTTATGCAAAGTCAAAACGCATGATGAAGTGTTGGAGTATTCGGGTGCATTTATCCAAATTTATCGCGAAGAAGCACGCTACTTAGACCGCACAGTTCATTGGATTCATCGCGTAGGTTTAGACTACGTTAAAAAACGCGTGATAGAGGATTCGGAAGGACGTAAAGCGGCTTATGAGCGATTACTTTATGCCTTGCAAGGTGCGGTGAATCCTTGGGCAGAACGTGTTGAAAAGCGTGA
>JAIYEJ010000308.1 GCA_027487055.1 Methylotenera sp.
ATCGAACAGTAGGTATTCGCGTGCCTATTTCAGATCCAGCAGCAAGACGAGTAGAAAATCGTGTTGCGGGTGCTGATGCAAACCCGTATTTAGCGATGGCTGCCACCTTGGCCTGTGGTTATTTAGGCATTGTTGAAAAGTTAAAACCAACAGAAGTCACCACAGGTAGCGCTTATGCACATGACTATCAATTACCGCGTGGGTTGTCAGAGGCGTTACGCGAATTAGAAAATGCTAAAGCACTGCATGAAGTATTAGGTAAAAGCTTTGTAGATGTATATTTGGCTGTGAAAGAGACCGAACATGACGAATTTATGCGCGTCATTAGTCCTTGGGAACGCGAACATTTACTAATGCATGTTTAATGATAAACAAATTAAGTAAATGAATAAGTGATTAGATTAAAGAATTGAGCATATCATGACAATAACGAAAGACATTCAAAAAATAGATTCAGCGCACTATATGCATCCTTTTACCGACCATAAAGGGTTGTCTGAAAAGGGTGCGCGCATCATCACTAAGGCAAATAACGTATATATTTGGGATTCTGAAGGGCATAAGATATTTGATGCAATGTCAGGATTGTGGTGTGTGAATGTTGGCTATGGTCGTCAAGAGCTTGTTGATGCAGCATCAGCACAGATGCTTGAGCTGCCGTATTACAACAGCTTTTTTCAAACGACCAATGTACCTGCAGTAAAGCTCGCAGAGCGTATTGTTAAACTCGCAGGCGACAATTACAGCCACGTTTTTTTTAGTAGCTCTGGATCGGAATCAAATGACACAAATATTCGTATGGTGCGTCATTATTGGGCTAGTTTGGGTCAACCAGAGCGCAAAGTGATTATTTCTCGCAACAATGCTTATCATGGTTCAACCATGGCGGGAGCGTCACTTGGAGGTATGAGTTATATGCATGCGCAAGGCGGATTGCCAATACCAGATATTGTCCATATCGAGCAACCATATCATTATCATTTAGCGCCTAATCAAGATAAAGATGCATTTGGAATTGAGGCTGCTGGATGTCTTGAGAAAAAAATATTAGAAATTGGTGCTGATAAAGTAGCTGCATTTATTGGTGAGCCTGTGCAGGGTGCGGGCGGCGTTATCATTCCGCCTAAAACCTACTGGCCAGAAATTCAACGTATTTGCGATAAATACGGCATTTTGCTAATTTGTGATGAAGTGATTTGTGGCTTCGGCCGTGTAGGGAGATGGTTTGGCTCACAATTGCTTGGTGCAAAGCCAGATTTAATGACATTTGCAAAAGGAGTTACTTCTGGCTACATTCCATTAGGTGGTGTGGTGATTAGTAAGCGTGTCGCAGAAGTATTAATAGAAAAAGGCAGTGATTTTAATCACGGTTATACCTATTCTGGGCATCCTGTAGCTTGTGCAGTCGCGCTAGCTAATATTGATATTCTAGAAGGTGAAGGATTGGTTGATAAAGTTCGTGAAGAAACAGGGCCTTATTTAAAACAAAAGTTTGCTGAACTATCAAATCATCCTTTAGTGGGCGGTGCAGAATCTTGCGGCTTAATGGCTGGCTTTAGATTAATGAAAGATAAAAAAGCGCATATTACTTTTGATGAATCTTTAGAAGTGGGCATGATTTGTAGAAATCATTGTTTTTCAAGTGGTTTGATTATGAGAGCTGTGGGCGACCGCATGATTATTGCGCCACCACTGGTGATTACCAAAGCGCAAATAGATGAAATGATGACGCTTATTTATAAGTGCTTAGATGCAACACTTAAAGACCTTCAATCTATGGGAGTGATGCAAAAAGATCAATTAAGTATAAATGCTGCATGATAAGTGTTTTGTACATGATAGAATTAATTCTTATAAAGCGTTAAATTTTATAGTGCTGAAAATTGTATTTAAATGTAGGTTTAATAGAAATTAAATATTAGATTTTTTGTATTAAAAGTTAATATTTTTCAATCATTCAATCATTTTATTTTAGGGGTGAATAAATAATGAATATGTCATTTGGTAAGTATATTTTAAGTTTGGGATTAGTTGGAATCGGGCTAAGCCTTTCATCATGTGGTCAGTCAGACAAACCAGCAGAAGAGGTCGCTGCACCAGTAACGGCAGAGGCAACGAAAACACCAGAAGTGGAAGAAGAAAAAGTACTTAACATATATAACTGGTCAGATTATTTGGCGGAAGACACAATACCTAATTTTGAAAAAGAGACAGGTATTAAGGTACGTTACGATGTGTTTGATAGTAACGAAATTTTGCATGCCAAAATGATTGCGAAAAATACAGGTTACGATATTGTGGTGCCATCTTCAAATTGGGGCAAAATGCAGATAGATGGTGGTTTGCTACAAAAGCTAGATAAAACTAAAATTCCTAATTGGAAAAACCTAGACCCAGCAATTTTAGATCAAATGGCCAAACTAGACCCAGGCAATGAATATCTAGTAGATTGGTTGTGGAGTTACACTACAGTAGGAATTAATGTAGATAAAGTAAAAGCTGCTTTAGGCGATATGCCAATGCCAGAAAATACTTGGGATTTGGTATTTGATCCAAAATACACAAACAAATTAAAATCGTGTGGTATTGCTGTGTTAGATGCGCCTTCAGAAGTGTATCCAATTGCACTGCGTTATGTGGGTAAGCCAGAGTATAGTTCTAATCCAGATGACTACAAGTTAGCAACAGATATGATGATGAAAGTACGTCCTGATATCAAACGCTTTAACTCAGGTGGTCAAATTGAGGATATGGCAAGTGGCAATATTTGTGTTGCACTTGGCTGGGCGGGCGACTTCAATCTTGCACGTTCACGCTCAATTGAGAATAAATCAGAGCAAAATATTGAAGCACTGGTGACAAAAATGGGTGGTTACATGTTTATGGATACCATGGCGATTCCTGCGGATGCTAAACATCCTAACAATGCACATAAATTTATCAATTATATTTTAGAAGCAAAAGTGCATGCAGGCTTAACTAATGCAGTGTCTTATGCTAACCCAAACAAGGCTGCTACAGAGTTTGTTGACCCTGAAATTAGGGGGAATAAAACAGTTTACTTGGCAGAAGAAGATGTTAAAAAATTGATTCCTCCAGGAAATGTAGATAATGCAACACGTCGTGTGATGACACGTTTGTTTACGCAATTTAAAACAGGTACATAATTAATAACTCAAAGGCTTGCGAAATTGCAGGCCTTTGTTTTATTTATGTTTTGAAAAATACAATTTAGTGGCTTTTATGTTTTTTGAGGAAACTGTGATTAAACTAGTATCTAACTCGCTCTTAGTGTTCATAATTTCCTACGGATTTGTATTAAAAAGTTTTGCAGATGAAGAAAAGGTACTAAACATTTATAACTGGTCAAATTATTTGGCCGAAGATACGATTCCCAATTTTGAAAAAGAAACTGGAATTAAAGTACGGTATGACATATATGAAAGCAATGAAGAGTTAGATGCAAAATTAAAAGAAAAAAAAATTGGCTACGATATTGTAGTCCCCTCATCAAATTGGGCAAAAACTCAGATTGATAGAGGCTACTTTCAAAAGCTAGATAAAACTAAGTTAACAAATTTAAAAAATCTTGACCCTAGTATTTTAAAGCAATTAGAAAACTTCGATTCTGGTAATGAATATTTAGTGAATTGGTTATGGGGTTATACCACTATTGGTCTTAATGTAGAGCAAGTGACAAAGGCATTAGGTAAAACTTCTCCACCCAATAATATTTGGGAGTTGGTTTTTAACCCAATATATACAAAAAAACTGAAATCTTGTGGTATTGCTTATTTGGATTCAGCTTCAGAAATATTTCCAGCAGCATTGCATTATATGGGTAAACCACCTTTTAGCAATAATGAAGCCGACTTCAAATTGGTTTATGAAATGTTAACTAAGGTAAGGCCTGATATTAAAACTTTTGTTTCTGGAGGAACAATAGATGATTTTGCTAATGGTTCTTACTGTATTGCAATAGCTTGGGTTGGCGATATGAATTCAGCCCGAGCTCTAGCAGCAAAAAACAAACATCCACAAAACATTGTTGCTGAGTTTCCAAGTACTGGTGCTTTTTTGTTTATGGATACTATGGCGATAACTGCAAATGCAAAACATCCTGAAAATGCTCATAAATTTATTAATTATATTTTAAGGCCAGAAGTGCATGCGGATTTAACAAATGCTACAAATTTTGCTAATCCGAATAAATCGTCACTAAAATTTGTCAGACAAGACTTAAAATCAGATCGTTCTATTTTTTTAAATGAAAAATATATATCTAAACTGATTCCTCCAGGAAGTGTTGATATTAATGCATCAGAAATTATGGAAAGTTATTTTGAGCGTTTTAAAGCATTACAATAAATACTAACTAAGCTTGAAAAATAGTCAAAAAATTATGATTTGTGCAATTTTACTAGAGTCTAATTAAGTTTAAATTTAGGGGAAATTATGTCGACAGTACTAAAACCACAAACAGAAGGTAAGGCAACTGATAAAGAAGTGTTGTTAAACGTAGAAGGTGTTACCAAGATTTATGATGGTGCCGTTAAAGCGGTTGATGATGTTTCCTTAACCGTAATGAAGGGCGAGATTTTTGGACTACTCGGAGGTTCTGGGTGTGGAAAATCGACATTGTTGCGAATGATGGCAGGGTTTGAGACTCCAACTAAAGGTAAGATTTTTTTAGCTGGACAGGATATCACCAATATTCCAGCCTACCAGCGCCCAATTAATATGATGTTTCAATCATATGCTTTGTTTCCGCACTTAACTGTTTGGGAAAATATCGCGTTTGGTTTAAAGCGTGACAATATGCCTAAAGAAGAGATTGCGAGTCGTGTTGAAGCCATGCTTAAGCTTGCGCAATTAGGTAAATACGCCCAGCGTAAGCCACACCAGCTTTCTGGTGGGCAACAACAACGTGTTGCTTTGGTGCGTAGTCTTGCAAAACGACCACAGCTTTTATTACTAGATGAACCGTTAGGCGCCTTAGATAAAAAACTCCGTGAAACCACTCAATTAGAGCTCGTCAATATTATTGAAGAAG
>JAIYEJ010000165.1 GCA_027487055.1 Methylotenera sp.
AACAGTATTCAAGGTGACGTTAAATTTGCAAACGAACTGAAAAAACTGGGTGTCAAGATCACATCTTCCTCCAATATGTTGCACGTTTGGGCACCAAAACAAAAAATTAAAGGCTTCGACCTCGATTGTAACCATATCCCAGATGCCGCCATGACACTCGCGATTTTGGCGCTATTTGCTGATGGCACAACCACTCTCCGTAATATCGCCAGTTGGCGCGTCAAAGAAACCGACCGCATTGCCGCCATGGCGAATGAACTGCGTAAAGTAGGAGCGATTGTTGAAGAAGGTGCCGATTACATTAAAATTACCTCCCCAGCCCAACTCACCCCAAATGCGGTGATTGATACATATGATGACCATCGTATGGCAATGTGCTTTTCGCTAGTGAGCTTAGCTGGCGTGCCAATTACCATTAATGAACCAAAATGTGTGGCAAAAACGTTCCCAAACTATTTTGAAGAGTTTGCAAAAATTGTCAGCTAATTCCATTCCAGTCATCGCAATAGACGGCCCATCCGCCAGTGGAAAAGGTACTGTTTCGCAACTGGTTGCAGAAAAGCTAGGCTTTCATTATTTAGATTCTGGTGCGTTGTATCGCATTGTTGCGCTTGCCGCCAAGCAACAAGGTATTGCTTGGAGCGATGCTGACGCACTTGAAAACATGGCCACAACATTAGAAATTGAGTTTAAAGCTGGCGAAATTTACTTAAACAACAAAATAGTCTCTGAAGCCGTGCGCAGTGAGGAAATGAGTCGCGGCGCATCAGAAGTTGCCATACACACGCCTGTGCGCAATGCCCTATTTGATTTGCAGCAAAGCTTTCGCAAAGCGCCAGGTTTAGTGGCTGATGGCCGCGATATGGGTTCTGTTGTATTTAAAGATGCTGTGCTCAAGATTTTTTTAACCGCTCAAGTTGAAATCCGCGCTGAACGCCGTTATAAACAACCGATTAGCAAAAATATGTCTGCTGATTACGCAAAAATTCTGCAAGATTTACAAGAACGCGATAGCCGCGATAGCCAACGTAGAGCTTCACCGCTTATACAGACGCCTGATGCCATATTATTAGACACCAGTCACCGCTCTATTACCGATGCCGTAGAGTTTGTGCTGAATGCCTATCAAAATATTTTGAAAATATAGCAAAAAATACTTTAAGTCATTGAACATAAGCTATTTTTTGTGTAATATACTCGGTTCGTGCTGCGTTTCTTAACTAAAAATAATGATTACGCAGATTTATATTAACTACCCCACTGCTAGGTGGGAATACTTTAGAGTTATTTTCATTTGACATTTGATTTTGATAATCATTTTTTGAATTAAAAACATAACTTTTAGTAATTTTTTAGGTAACTTTATTTTAATGGCTTCTACTTCTAAATCAACCCCATCATCAATGGAATCTTTTGCCGCGCTTTTTGAAGAAAGCTTAGCGCGCCAAGAAATGCGCTCTGGCGAAGTTATTACCGCCGAAGTTGTTTCAATCGATAGCGACCACGTCATTGTGAACGCAGGTCTAAAATCAGAAAGCGTGATTGACGCTGCTGAATTCAAAAATGCTCAAGGTGAGCTTGAAGTTGCTGTTGGCGACTTTGTAAAAGTATGTATTGAAAAACTCGAAGATGGTTTTGGCTCAACCCAACTTTCTCGCGAAAAAGCGAAGAAAATGGAAGCTTGGCTAGATTTAGAAGATGCAATGAACGAAGGGCGTGTGGTTAAAGGTTATGTAAGCGGCAAAGTAAAAGGCGGCTTACGCGTTTCTGTTAACGGCATTATGGCTTTCTTACCTGGCTCATTGGTAGATGTTCGCCCAGTTAAAGATACAACTCCATTCGAAAACAAAGAATGGGATTTCAAAGTAATTAAATTAGACCGCAAACGTAACAACATTGTGGTTTCTCGCCGTGCGGTGATGGAAGTTTCTGCTGGTGCAGACCGTGAAGCGCTGATGGGCACACTGACAGAAGGCGCAACAGTAAAAGGTATTGTTAAAAACATTACAGATTACGGAGCATTCGTAGACTTAGGCGGCATTGATGGCTTACTCCACATTACAGACTTGGCCTGGCGCCGTGTTAAACACCCTTCTGAAGTGTTAACTGTGGGCGAAGAAGTTGAAGCAAAAATCTTGAAATTCGACCAAGAGAAAAACCGTGTTTCTCTAGGTATTAAACAATTA
The DNA here is from genome assembly GCA_027487055.1 of Methylotenera sp. GTDB lineage: Bacteria > Pseudomonadota > Gammaproteobacteria > Burkholderiales > Methylophilaceae > Methylotenera_A. The sequence continues at coordinate 2,187 of JAIYEJ010000165.1, forward strand.
GGTGATGACCCATGGGTTGCACTGACACGCCGTTATCCAGTAAGCACACGCTTGTTCGGTAAGGTATCTAATATTACCGATTACGGTGCATTCGTTGAAGTTGAGCCAGGAATCGAAGGTTTAGTGCACGTATCTGAAATGGATTGGACAAACAAAAACATTCATCCGGGCAAAATCGCGCAATTAGGTGATGAAGTTGAAGTGATGATTCTTGAGATTGACGAAGACCGTCGTCGTTTATCACTCGGCATGAAGCAATGTAAAGCTAATCCTTGGGATGATTTCTCTGCAACGCATGCTAAAGGCGATAAAGTATCTGGTCAAATTAAGTCAATTACTGACTTTGGTGTATTTATTGGCTTGCCAGGTGGTATTGATGGTCTTGTTCACTTATCAGACCTTTCATGGACACAATCTGGCGAAGAAGCAATTCGTAACTTTAAAAAAGGTGATGAATTAAACGCTGTGATTATTGCCATCGATGTAGAAAAAGAACGCATTTCATTAGGTGTTAAACAACTAACTGAAGATCCATCGGGTGCAACACCTGCAATCTCAACTGAAGAAAAAGCAGCTAAGCCAAAAGCGAAACCTGCAAAAACCAAAGCTGAAGATGCAAAACCTGAAGATAATGCAGCGGCAGCGGGTACTACCAATCTTGGTGCTTTATTAAAAGCCAAAATGGATAGTAAAAAGTAAGATTGTTAGTTAAAGCAATCATCTTAAATAAGTTAAACTAAAGGCAACTATAAGCCATGACAAAATCTGAATTAATTAATTTACTCGCTGAACGTTTTCCACAGCTAGTTGTAAAAGATGCGGAATTATCTGTTAAAGCAATTTTAGATGCGATGACCGATAATTTATCAACGGGTGAGCGTATCGAGATTAGAGGGTTTGGTAGCTTTAGTTTAAATTACAGGCCACCTCGTTTAGGTCGTAACCCTAAAACTGGTAGCAAAGTGCAAGTGCCTGCAAAACACGTACCTCACTTTAAAGCAGGTAAAGAGTTACGCGATAGAGTAGATTCTGCAGAGTGATTTGTTTAACTTAATAAAAAACGGCGCTAAATTCAGCGCCGTTTTTTTTCCCGCAAATTTTGATAGCCTTGTTTTTGAGAATCATTAGCCAGTCTTGTCAAGCTTAGGTAAAATAGTAAATTCTAAAACATAAGTGAAATTATGACTGTTGAATTTGAATATTGGTGGTTACTCTTACTGCCGCTATTTTTTACCTTAGGCTGGATTGCCGCTCGGGTAGATATCAAGCAGCTATTGTCAGAATCTACCACCTTGCCAGCGGCATATTTTAAAGGCTTAAACTTTCTGATTAGCGATCAGCATGATAAAGCAGTAGAAGCTTTTTCTGAAGCTATGCAAGCTAATACAGACTCACTTGAATTGCACTTTGCGCTTGGTAGTTTATTTAGGCGCACTGGCGAGACTGACCGTGCAATCAATATGCACTTGAATTTGCTAGATAAAAAAGAACTGACGCCCAACCAGCGAAGTGCAGTCAAAGCAGAGCTTGCACAAGACTACTTAAAAGCGGGCTTGTATGACCGCGCTGAAGAGCTATTTAAAGGTTTGGATGACACCCGCTATCGGCAACCATCGCTTAATGCATTATTACAAATATATGTACGTGAGCGCGAATGGTCGCAAGCGATTGAAACCGCAACTGAGCTAGAACGTTTATCTGGCGTGCCATTTAGAAAAGAAATTGCCCAATATTATTGCGAACTCGCAATGAACGACATTATCGCGCAGAAACCAGACGCTGCACGCAATTTACTGCATATGGCGTTAGATGCCAATAAAAGTTGTATACGTGCAAATGTGCTTTTAGGTGATATTGAAGTGAATCAAGGCGCGCATCAAGCCGCCATTTCACATTGGAAAAAAATTGAGTTTCAAAAGCCGCAGTACTTAGGCTTAATTGCAGGCAAAATGCTTAAAAGTTATCGCGCAAGTGGACAGTTAACAGATGGTTTAGCTCAACTTAATACTTATCTGGATACTTATAAGCTACCAACCTTAATGTCGGTACTTTACGAGGCGACGCTCACAGAAGAAGGGCCTGACAAAGCGGCAAAACTTGCGCGAAATGAGCTGATTCGAAAACCAAATCTCACTACTTTAGACCTGCTTTTGCAAGCGCGCGCAATGGCAGACGAAACTAAAAAAACTGTTAAAAATCTTGGTAACACTCAAGATATTCAATTGATGCAGCAAACTGTTAAGAACGCCATTGGTGATCGCGCCGCATATCATTGCGACCAATGTGGTTTCCGTGCCAAACTATATCACTGGCAATGCCCTGCTTGCAATGCTTGGGAATCCTTACCTGCAGAGCCTTCTGAGGCAATTAGCCGCGAAATGACCATTAAAAAATAAAAGCAAAATGACCGACTCAAAAATAATCGTTGCACTTGATTATGCAGATTCACAATCTGCAATTGAACTTGTAAACCAACTTAATCCAGATTTGTGCAAGCTTAAAATCGGCAAAGAGCTTTTTACAGCCGCTGGTCCACAATTCGTCGAACAACTTATTGCTAAAAACTTTAAGGTATTTCTCGACTTAA
>JAIYEJ010000329.1 GCA_027487055.1 Methylotenera sp.
AAATTCATAAGTGTCAGGGTTACTATTATTCAAAACCATTACCTTTTAACGAATTTATCACATGGGCGAGAGAACATAACCCCAAGCTCTTATAGCGACACTGTTATAATGTGCGCAATTATATCTCGAAATTTTATGTAACATGCACATCACTACCCGCTTAGAATTTGACGCAGGACATCGCATTCCAGACCATAAAAGCCAATGCCGTAACTTGCATGGGCATCGTTACGCCATAGAAATCACGCTTTCTGGGGATATTATTAGCGCTACAAATGTATCCGAAAACGGCATGGTGATGGATTTTTCTGATGTAAAAAGAATTGCACGAGAAAGTGTTGTAGATGTTTGGGATCATGCTTTTTTGGTGTTTAAACAAGATAAAGCCGTTCTAGATTTTTTAAACACGCTAACAAATCATAAAACTGTGATTTTTCCAAACGTCCCCACTGCAGAAAACATGGCAGCAGAGGCATTTAGAATTTTAAAAAACCAATATAAAGACACCTACGGCAACCACTTAAAGCTAGAACGCGTGCGACTTTACGAAACACCAAATAGCTGGGCAGATGCCCTAGCCTAACACAAATTAAACCGCAAATCGGTTAAGTGAAAAATATTATGCCCTGAAATCCTTATGGATATTGGCTTGCAGTGCATCTAATTGAATGTCTATCATTTAAACTTAATGTTAATTAAGCTTAATTTGTAATTTATTTTTCTGCTATTTGTATGTTTTGGATTACTTGCTGCAAACCCTGTTGCCATGAAGGCAACTCTAATTTAAATACACTTTTTAATTTTGTGTTATCTAGCTTAGAGTTTTGTGGCCTTGCTGCTGGCGTTGGATATTCCTCAGTGCTAATGGCAAGAATATCATCTACATTTGCCTTTAATTTAGGCCAGCCATTCACTTCAGATAATCGATTGTATTCTGTCACTATCTCACAACTAAAACCATGCCAAGATGTATATTCTGTGTTGGTAAAATGGTAAACTCCTGATTGGTTTTCTTGATTATCTTGCCAGACGTTTAGGAGATATACAACACCTTCTGCAATACTGTGGCTACTCGTTGGTGCGCCGAACTGATCTGCTACAATTTTTAAACTATCTCGTTCGGCAGCCAGCCGCAGTATCGTCTTCAGGAAGTTTTTACCGTAAGTGCCATATACCCAGCTTGTTCGCAATATTAAATGCGGCAGACCGACTGACCGAATTGCATTTTCACCTAAAAGCTTACTTTTACCATAAACACTGACTGGATTGACTTCATCAACTTCAATATATGCAGTTTTTTTTGTGCCATCATAAACATAGTCTGTAGAAAAATGAATTATAGAAGCATTTAGTTTAGAAGCCTCTTCTGCTAATATCTGCGGCGCAGTTCCGTTAATCGCATATGCGAGTTCTGGCTCAGATTCGGCTTTATCAACCGCTGTATAAGCCGCGGGGTTAATAATTAAATCAGGCTTTAGTTCGCGGACGACTTGTCTAATGTTGTTTGTATTTGTTAAATCTAATTGGTCTCGTGTTAAAGCAATTACATCATATTGCGAAAGCTGATATTTAAGTGCATAACCAACCTGCCCGTTTACCCCTGTTAGTAATATTTTTTTACGCATGTACTAAATACTAAATGTATCTTATGCAAACTTACTTGCATCTGCAAAACTTAAGCCGTTATTGTCTTTTTGAGAGAGCTTCGGCTCACCTTGTAATGGCCAATCTATTGCAACTGTCGGGTCATTCCATTTTAAGCATCGCTCATGCTGAGGAGCATAATAGTCTGTTGTCTTATATAGAAACTCAGCAGCATCTGACATCACTAAGAAACCATGTGCAAAACCAGGTGGAATCCACATCTGACGCTTATTTTCTGCAGATAAATAGGTACCTTCCCACTTGCCGAATGTTGGCGATGAGATGCGCAAATCAACCGCAACATCAAACACTTCACCATACGTCACACGAACTAACTTGCCCTGTGCTTGTTCAATTTGATAATGCAAACCTCGTAAAACATTTTTTGCAGATCTTGAATGGTTATCTTGAACGAAACCTATTTCAATATTTGCTGCGGCTAAAAACTGTGCTTTATTAAAACTCTCGTAAAAAAACCCTCTATCATCGCCAAATACTTTGGGCTCAAAAATTAAAATGTCTGGTATGCTTGTTTGAATGATATTCATAAGAACTATATTTCGATCAAAAAAAGGCTAATATATTTGCTCGGTCAATACTTGCTTCAAATACTGTCCATAACCATTTTTGGCATACTTATTCGCCATTGCTTCTAATTGTGCCGCATTGATAAACTTCATCCGGTATGCAATTTCTTCAAGACAGGCTATTTTTAATCCTTGCCGCTTTTCTATGGTTTGAATGAACGATCCTGCCTCGATTAAAGAATCATGTGTCCCTGTATCTAACCAAGCCATACCGCGGCCCATCACTTCTACATTTAAATCGCCCCACTGTAAATATTGACAATTCACATCGGTAATTTCCAATTCACCTCTCGCAGATGGCTTCATGTTTTTAGCGATTTCTACTACACGGTTATCGTAAAAATATAAACCAGTAACTGCATAGCGAGATTTTGGCGCTTTTGGTTTTTCTTCTAAACTAATTGCTTGTGCTTTATCGTTAAACTCCACAACGCCATAACGCTCTGGGTCGTTAACAGGATACGCAAATACTGTGGCACCTTTTTCCCTTTTTGCAGCGTTTTGACCCATTTGTGCGAGCTCGTGTCCGTAGAATATATTGTCTCCCAGAACCAGTGCGCAAGGGTCATTTCCAATAAATTGCTCACCAATAATAAATGCTTGCGCCAAACCATCTGGAGATGGCTGTACTTTGTATTCTATGGTCATGCCCCATTGCGCGCCATCACC
>JAIYEJ010000220.1 GCA_027487055.1 Methylotenera sp.
CGTCGATTTTTGGTGGGCAAGATTACGCCATGCGCGTGTGGTTACGTCCAGATCGCATGGCGCACTTGGGTGTGAGTACCAGTGATGTTGCTGCTGCCATCAATGCACAAAATAACCAATATGCAGCTGGTAAAATAGGCCAAGAGCCTGCACCGGCAGGGCAGCAATTAGTCTACACCGTCACGGCTAAAGGTCGCTTAGTTGATCCTACGCAATTTGGCGATATTATCGTGCGTGCAGATGGTCCAAATGGTGTATTGTATTTAAAGGACATTGCACGTATCGAACTTGGTGCGCAAAGTTATAACGTTACATCCGCACTAGATGGTCAACCGGGTGTGGCGATTCCAATTTTTTTACAAAATGGCGCAAACGCACTTGAAACAGCAACAGCCATTAAGAAGAAAGTGGCCGAGTTGGAGGAAAACTTTCCAAAAGGCATGAAAACCACCATCCCTTATGACACTAGTGATTTTGTAAAAGCGACCATCAAAGAAGTATTACATACATTTGGCGAGGCTTTGATATTGGTAGTGCTCGTGGTGTTCCTGTTCTTGCAAAGTTGGCGTGCTACGTTGATTCCCATGATAGCGGTGCCTATTTCCATTATTGGTACCTTCGCCGGTTTATATTTATTTGGCTTTACGATTAATTTGCTGACATTGTTTGCCATGATTTTGGCGATTGGTATCGTGGTGGATGATGCGATTGTGGTGTTGGAAAATACTGAACGTTTAATGCGCGAAGAGAATTTAAACCCCTTTCAAGCTGCGGTGAAATCTATCGGCCAAGTCTCTGCTGCTGTTGTAGCTATTGTGTTGGTGTTGTGTGCGGTGTTTGTGCCTGTGGCTTTTCAGGGCGGAATTGCGGGTGAATTGTATCGTCAGTTTGCGGTCACTGTCGCTATTGCGGTGGTGATTTCGGGCGTGGTTGCACTTACCTTAACGCCTGCTTTATGTGCCCTGATTTTAAAAAAAGAACATGGAGAAAATGCATTTTTTAGAAAATTTAATCATGGTTTTGGTCGATTTACAAATCTTTACATTGATACAGTAAATCTCACGTTGCGTCACAAGATTATCGGTTCAATAGCTTTTGTTGGAATTTTACTGGTGATGGTTTTTCTGTTTTTCCGTGTACCGGGTGGCTTTGTACCAGCAGAAGACCAAGGTTACGTAGTGACCGTTGTGGTAATGCCAGATGGCGCTACATTGCCTAGAACCACTAAAACTACTGAGAATATACGTGCTGCAATTGCGACAGACCCCGCTGTGGCGCATGAGTTTGCGATTAATGGATTTGAGTTGCTCACTGGTGCGAACAAAACCAATTCTGCGACGATGTTTGTGCGCTTAAAAGATTGGAAAGAGCGCACTACTAGTGCAACTGAAATCGTTGGCAAGTTATTTGGTATTGGCATGAGTCAACCTGACGGATTGGCCTTTGCAGTAAATCCGCCAGCAATTCGTGGCTTGGGTTCGGCTGGTGGTTTTGAGGTGTATGTACAAAGCCAGCTGGATACTGATCCAATGAAACTCGCCGCAGTTTCAAATAACTTTATGGACGCGATGCGTGCAAACTCACAACTCACAGGGATTAACAGTTTTTTTAGACCCACTGTGCCGCAGTTGATGATTGAAGTGGATGAAGCCAAAGCCATTTCACAACATGTGCGCATTGCCGATATATACACGACTTTGCAAAGTACCATGGGCTCATTCTATGTGAACGATTTTAACCGCAATGGAAGAACGTATCGCGTGCAATTGCAAGCCGAAGCAGCTTATCGTATGAAGCCAGAAGATTTGGGCAAGGTTTACGTGCGTAGTCAGCCAACGCCTGAAAGCCCAAGCGGCAATATGATTCCACTCTCTGCATTAAGTATAGTTAAAAACATCATGGGGGCTGAGCAGTTAGAGCGTTATAACGGATTGCTTTCTGCCAAAATTTTTGGTAGCGGAGCAGCTGGCGTGAGTTCAGGTGAGGCGATTACACTAGTCGAAAAAATCGCGAAAGAAAACCTGCCAACTGGCTACCGTATTGCGTGGACTGGCCAAGCTTTTCAAGAACAACGCACTGGCAACGCGGCTTTGTATGCGTTTGGATTTGCTACGATTATGGTGTTTCTCATCTTAGCAGCACAGTTTGAAACATGGGCTTTACCATTAGCGGTGATTATGGCGGTGCCTTTTGCGATGTCTGGTGCGCTCTTGGCGGTGTTATTCCGAGGGATGAATAATGATATTTACTTTCAAATCGGCTTAATCACCTTAATTGGTCTTGCGGCTAAAAATGCCATTTTAATTGTGGAATTTGCCAGCCAAAAAATGGAAGAAGGCATGCCAGTAGCGCAAGCCGCCATTGAAGCTGCACGCTTACGGTTTAGACCGATTGTCATGACCTCAATGGCATTTGTGCTCGGTATTGTGCCCTTGGTAATGGCCACAGGTGCAGGCGCAGCGGCCCGCCAGTCAATGGGTACAGGAGTGTTTGGTGGCATGATATTGGCCACATTTGTGGCAACGATATTTATTCCGCTCTTCTTTACTTGGTTGTCAGGCAAACATGTGCGTCATCATGGGCATTTGGAAGGGGTAGAGAATAAAGCCTTGCAAAATAAAACCCCAGTAGAGAAGGACCTAGTATGAAGGCCGCTAGCAAATCGACACTCACTGCCACGCAGAACAGTCAGCGAAAAATGATGCAGAAAATGAAGTTTGCTTTTACATTAAGCGCCATTAGCTTTTTGGCGGGTTGTCAATTACTCGGTCCTATATTTTCAAGGCCTATTGATACATTGCCTGCACAATATCCAGAAGGAGCAGCGGTAGAAAGTACGCCAGAATCACAGCAGGCAATGGGGACTTGGTGGACATTGTTTGCAGATACACAACTGAATACTTTGGTGGAAAAAGCACTGGCGAATAACACCAATATTCAGCAAGCCGTTGCCAGAATAGAAGAAGCGGATGCGCAAGCCAAAGAAGTGGGCGCGAACATTCTGCCAACTGTGACACTGGATGGCACAAAAACCCGAAGCCGTGTCACAGGGGCAGGCGCTTTCCCAGTATTTGGCCCCAACCCGCGCGACAACTACATTGTAGAGCTAAACGCTGCTATTGAGCTTGATTTTTGGGGTAAGTTAAAGCGCGCAAACGAAGCCGCGCGTGCCAATTTATTAGCCACGCAATATGCCAAAGACACCGTGAAATGGTCGCTATCAAGTTTGGTGGCTAATCACTATTTAATGTTGCGCAGCATTCAATCGCAATTAATCGTCAATGCCAATAACCTTAAAACAGCGCAAGAAAGCCTAGCACTGGCGCAACGGCGCGTGGCGGGTGGTGTGTCATCGATTTTAGATGTGCATCAAGCGGAGTTGGTGGTGGTTAATTTACAATCGCAAGCTTTAGAGTATCAACGTTTAAGCGCTTTGAGCCAGCACCAACTGGGTTTGTTAACCGCAGATTTAACAACCAAAATCGCAGTAGCAGAGGTGATGTCAATGCCATTGCCGCCAGTGCCGCCGTCTGGCTTGCCCTCTCAGCTCATGGATGCACGCCCGGATATTCGCCAAGCGGAGCAACAATTGGTGGCTGCTAATGCAAATATTGGCATTGCGAAAGCGGCTTTATACCCCTCTGTTTCACTCTCGGGTGCTTATGGTGGCGAGAGTTTAGAACTGACTGATATTACAAAGTCACTCGCGCGTATTTGGACGCTGGGCTTAGATGTGAGCTTGCCCATTTTTAATGGTGGACGATTAAATTCACGAGTTGATCAAGCGACAGCGCTACAAAAGCAAGCATTAGCAAATTATATCGGTGTTTCACAAACTGCGTTTACTGAGGTACGCGACGCCTTTGTAAGTGCCCGAGTGAATCGTGAGCGAGAAGCGATAGCGCAGTCAAAACAGACCATCACGCAAAAAATGTTGAATATTGCACAAAATCGCTACAAAGCAGGTTATTCAAGCTATCTAGAAGTGCTAGATGCACAACGAAGTCACAACGAAGCCACGCAAGCTTTTGTGCAAAGTCGGCAAGATTCGTTAACTTCAACTGTTTCATTATTCAAAGCATTGGGTGGCGGTTGGTCTGAGACGGCGTCCACTCAAACATCAAAGCCGAGCGCGCAGCCCGTTAAATAAGCTGTAATTGACTTGCAATATCGCATGACGCCTTTATGATAGTCGTCATGCAAACAGCCCCTTTAAAACCCATTGTTTCCTCCACCCACATTGCATTTGCTAGTTTTATTGGCACGGCGATTGAGTTTTATGATTTTTACATTTACGCCATGGCGGCTGCCTTAGTCATCGGGCAAGTATTCTTTCCCGCGAGCGATCCTGCCGCACAATCTTTAAATGCATTTCTCACCTTTGGCATTGCCTTTGTCGCGCGCCCAGTAGGGGCGATTTTATTTGGCCATTTTGGCGATAAAGTGGGGCGCAAAGCCACGCTAGCAGCCTCGTTATTGGTCATGGGTATTTCAACGTTATTGATAGGTTTGTTGCCAAGTTACGCCAGTTGGGGTGTTTGGGCACCCATTTGTTTGTGCCTATTACGCTTTGGGCAAGGTATTGGGCTAGGTGGCGAGTGGGGTGGTGCAGCATTGCTCGCCACCGAGCATGCTCCAGCAGGCAAACGTGCTTGGTTTGGTATGTTTCCGCAATTAGGGCCATCGGTTGGTTTTTTACTGGCAACCTTAAGTTTTTTAGGCCTTTCATTGTGGTTAAGTGAGGCAGAATTTAAAACTTGGGGTTGGCGATTGCCGTTTATTGCAAGCGCATTGTTAGTGGTGGTGGGTTTGTATGTGCGCTTTAAATTGGCAGAAACGCCAGCCTTTGCACAAGCGCTCGTAAAACAAAGCACGCACGCAGTGCCACTAAAACCATTATTAAAACACCACTTAAAGCCCATTGTTTTAGGCGCTTTGGCAATGGGCGTTTGCTACAACTTGTTTTACACCGCCACCGTATTTTGCTTAAGTTATGGCACCATAACACTGGGTATTACACGTCCAGATTTTTTAACCATGTTGTGTGTTGCCGTGCTTTTTATGACTCTTGCGACACCAATATCCGCAAGCCTTTCAGATCGGTTTGGCAGAAGGCCCGTGTTGCTGATTGGTAGCGCATTCGCCGTGCTAGCAGGGTTTACTTTAGCGCCACTATTAGCCAGCCAGTCCATTGTACTTATCACATTATTTTTAGCGCTCGCCTTATTTTTAATGGGTACCACGTTTGCGCCTATGGGCGCTTTTTTGCCTGAGCAATTTCCGGTGGTGGTGCGATACACAGGTGCGGGCTTGGCGTACCAACTGGGTGGTATTTTAGGCGCTTCTTTTGCACCCAGTGTTTCGCAATTATTGGTGAATACAGGAGGCTTACAATGGGTGGGATTTTATGTTTCTGCTATGGCATTCTTAAGTTTTATTGCAGTATGGTTTATGCAAGAAACTGCAAAAATTGACGATTAAAAAATGTATTTTTTAAACAATCAATCCGCCTGAGAGAAAAATGATGTCCAGCAACCCAGTATCCATAAGCCTTTCAGAGGCGCTGTTGCTAAGATGACTTAAAAATCGGGTTTTGTGAGGGTTTCTAAATGTGTCAGCCAATTAATTGCATACTCTCTCGTTTCACCGCACATTTCCAAATTTGCTTGTAAGCTAGCGCAAAACGCAGGGCGTTCTGGTGACCCAAAAATCTTGCAACGATTTTCAAGATCCAATTGCACACAACGCACAGCGGCTGGCTTGCCGTTTGGCATGCCGGGAATAGGGCTATTGATGCTGGGTGCGGTGCAACATGCGCCGCAATTTGGTCTGCAATGCATGATTAGTCCTCTGCGGGTAAAAACGATGTTTTCAACCAATCGTATTCTATCCGTTCGATGTCAAAACCAGCGTCACTTTGCAAGCCATGAATTTTAACTGCGACATGCTTGGGGAGTATCGCAAAATCTTGGCCGCTCACACAAAAATGTACGGGTAATGCATCTTTTATGGTGTACCCATTTAGCCGCGTGATACAGCCTTTTCTGTTATCAAAATAGCGCTTTTCATACTCGCCTTTGGCGAGATATTCTTTTTTAAATCGTTCGTCATCATCGGCATTTTTTTTAAAGATATCTTCCATCATGGCGGGCTTGCCTTCTTTATGGGTGATTAAATCTCCCGCGCCATACTTAATTGCTATATAACCCCAGAAATAAATAAGCACTGGGGTAAAAATTGCGATTAACACTATCTTTATTTTAGATTGATAAAGCGGAGCATTGAGCCAAAATGAATAAGCAAAATACGCAGTACATAATACACATAAAACGATATTGATGTAAAAAGCGATGTTTTGCCAACGTGGGCTTGGAATAAATTGATGCGCCAGCGCCCAAAATATAAGCAAGGTTTCTGTAACTATCACCACGCCCAAAACCCAACGATAAGGCGGCGGCGTAAATTTGAGTGCCGCCAAGTTTTGAGGCTTGACTGCCCTTAAATCGCGCGCTTCTATTTTAACTTTTTTGGCCACTTTTTGGGTTAAGTATTCGCTTTATTGCCAAGGGTAACCTAACTTGGAGATGCCTGTTTTTAAATCTTGCATGGCGAGTTTTACTTGTGCGCTTTCGCCTTTCATGCCCAGTTCGGTGGTTCTGCGTTGGCCACTTCTGGGTAGGCTAAACAATTTTAAACTTGGGTACTTGGCAAGCATGGTGTTCATAAAGTCAATTAAATCGCTCTCGCCAGCCTCGGTCACTACAATCGATTCCTCAAGATAATCTTGGGTGTGAAATAAATGGTTGTAATAGGTTTCTAACACCCACTCCACCATTGGATGAGCCATTTCAGGAAATCCTGGCACAAAATAATGTTGGTGAATGCTAAAGCCTGCTACTTGGTTCACAGGGTTGGGGATTAACTCACAGCCTTTAGGGAAATCCGCCATCAAGACGCGTTTGGGGTAAGCGGTTTCGCCATACTGCGCCACGATATTTTCTACCGCGCCCGCATGGCGCTCAATCGGCACACCTGCGGCATCTGCCGCACATTGGCGCGTGTAGTCATCTGGCGTCGCGCCGATGCCACCAAAGCTAAACACAATATCCCCCCGCGCCATGCTGGCTTTAAGTGAGCTGGTGATTTGGTCTGGAATATCTCCTAAATAATTCGCCCAGCTTAATTGCAAGCCCCTGCTAGAGAGAAGCTCAATCACTTTAGTTAAGTGCGCGTCTTTACGTTTGCCAGAGAGGATTTCATCGCCGATGATATAGATGCCGAAATTCGTTTGACGCATATGATTATATTTCTTTGAAAACAATTAAATTGGCAGTTATTATAGTTCTAATTCTTTAATAAAGTTATGTCATGAATGATAAACAAGCCGCTGAAATTTCAGATGAATTGAAGCTTGAGTTTGATGGTAAAACCTGCGTCAAATGCAATTACAAGCGCCAATCCACTGACAATGCCCCTGAGTGGGCTTGCCCGAGCTGTGGTGTTGCCTATGTTAAGGCTGAAGCAGCCATAAAAGAAGAGCAGGATCGGCTAGGTCTGCAAAACAGAATAGAACGTGTTAAGTTTATGGAGGAAAATGAGAAGTTCGATTCAAAAGAGCAGGCACAAGTAGAAGCAGATAAATCAATAGCTAAGCAGATTTATATCTTAATCTTTTTTGGTGGTCTTACTGGAGGCATTACTTTTTTAATTAGTATGGCTATGGCGTTTAAGCACAATAACTTTCAAGGTAAGAAAAATTGGGTGCACAGTCATTTTGCTTGGCAAGTGAAAGCATTTTGGGATGCCACCATATGGGCAGGCGTTGGTTTTCTTATAGTGCTAGTTGGACTTATATCCTCAATTAAAAATAGCTTCAAAGATGGTTTGGGTAGTGGTTATGAGGTATATGGTCAATTATTCGGTTGGATGTTTGACCCTTTTTTTATGAAATGCCTTGCGGTGGGTGGCGTGATAGTCGTTATGGCAGGGGTATGGCATTTAGTACGCATGATTCAAGGCTATCGCGCATTGCAGAGAGATGAGACATTATAGTTTAATGAATCACTAGTGCGCGCTTTCCCAATTCCTGCCAATGCCAACTTCCGCCAGTAAAGGTACAGATAATTTTGCTACATTTTGCATCAGTATTGGCAAAGTACTTTTCACTAATTCTAACTCGTTATCTGGTACTTCTAAGACGAGTTCATCGTGTACCTGCATAATCAATTTTGATTGTAAGTGTTCAGTTACCAGCCAGTTTTGCACTGCAATCATGGCAAGTTTAATCAGGTCCGCAGCGGTGCCTTGCATTGGGGCATTAATGGCGGCGCGTTCTGCGCCGTTTCTTCTTTGAACATTAGCACTGTTGATTTCTGGCACCCATAAACGTCTGCCAAAATAGGTTTCCACATAGCCTTTTTGTTTTGCTTCGGAACGCGTATTTTCCATGTAGGCTTTAACGCCAGGGTAGCGCGAAAAATAGCGCTCGATATAACTGGCGGCGGCGCCACGTTCAATGTTTAAGTTTAGTGCTAAGCCAAAGGCGCTCATGCCGTAAATTAAGCCAAAGTTAATCACTTTGGCGTAACGGCGTTGTTCGTTATCTACTGCGCTACGCTCCACCCCAAAAATCTCGGCGGCAGTCGCGCGGTGAATATCTTCGTTATTAGCAAATGCTTGCAACATACCTGCATCTTGCGATAAGTGCGCCATGATGCGTAGTTCGATTTGCGAATAATCGGCAGACACAATTTGCGCACCTTGTGGCGCAATAAACGCTTCGCGAATGCGTCGACCTTCAGCGCTGCGTACAGGAATATTCTGTAAGTTTGGGTCGCTACTCGCAAGCCTACCTGTAATGGCCACCGCTTGGTTATAGCTGGTGTGCACACGCCCCGTTTGCGGGTTAATCATTTTGGGGAGCTTGTCGGTGTAGGTGGATTTGAGTTTGGCTAAGCCGCGATACTCTAGTAAGACTTTGGGTAACGGGTGGTCGAGCGCGAGCTCTTGAAGCACGTCTTCATCTGTGCTGGGTGCTCCGCTAGGTGTTTTTTTGGTGGGCTTAATGCCCAGTTTATCAAACAAAATTTCTTGCAATTGCTTGGGTGAGCCCAAATTAAAAGGTTGGCCTGCCAACGCATAGGCTTGGTTTTCTAGCGCGACCAATTTAGCGCCAATTTCGTTGCTTTGCCCTCTAAGCATATCCGCATCTATAAATACGCCATTGCGCTCAATGGTAAACAAACACGCAGAGCTGGGCATTTCAATTTGGTTGTAAATAAAGCTTAATTTTTCATCGTGCGCAATTTGTGGATACATGGCTTCGTGCAATTGCAGGGTAATGTCGGCATCCTCAGCCGCGTATTCGGCGGCAGTTTCTACCGTGACTTGGTTAAAGCTGACTTGCTTGGCACCTTTGCCAGCTACATCTTCAAAATGGATGGTCTGCAAGCCCAAATGTCGCTCGGCGAGTGCATCCATGCCGTGCGTTTTGTGCGATTCAAACACGTAAGATTGCAACATGGTGTCGTGCGCAATGCCATTAAGCGCAATGCCGTGATTGGCTAGAACGTGGCAATCATATTTAAGATTTTGGCCTACTTTTTTGATTAAATCGTTTTCGAGTATTGGCTTAATTTTAGAGAGTGTTTCAGCAAAGTTAAGTTGCTCAGGTGCGTCAAAATAATCGTGCTTCA
>JAIYEJ010000044.1 GCA_027487055.1 Methylotenera sp.
GGCGCGGCGCGCGCGAGGCTTTGGTGACCGCATTTGCCACAAGCTCTAGCAACGCTACCCTGCCTATTACCATGCGTTGCACCACTGGCCCGTTGCAAGTGAAACCAGAAATTGCAGGTTTTGTGGTGCCACTGGGTGCTACTGTGAATATGGATGGCACAGCGTTATATGAAGCCGCGGCTGCTTTGTTTATTGCCAACTTGGTAGGCATAGACCTCAACTTAACTCAGCAATTCATCGTATTTATCACCGCTATGATTGCCGCCATAGGCGCACCTGGCATCCCCAGTGCAGGCATGGTGACCATGGTAATGGTCCTACAAAGTGTGGGCTTGCCGGCAGAAGCCATCGCCATTTTGCTGCCGATTGATCGACTGCTTGATACCTTGCGCACTACCGTCAATGTACAAGGCGATATGATAGGGAGTTTGGTGGTGCAAAAACTTGTCGGAAAGTGAACTAAAAAATAGTGAAACATACTGTTTTTAGTGCTTAAAAGTCATTATTTTTATGCAGTAAATTATTGATAATATAGAAAAAAGTTTATACTGTTTTTTACGATTTTTTTGTAATTTATTCACATCACTTAAAGTTATACTTTAATTAAATGCTAAAAGTTAGCACAATTATTAATTAAGTTTTTAAGTGATTGATTTTATTGATAATTTAAATTAGATTAAAAAATAATCGATTAAAAAAAAGCCTTATAAATTGGTGACTTAGAGCACCAAGCCACAGTAATCCACAAAGTTATCCACAGAATTTGTGGATGGTAAAATTAACATTATTTTTTTAAAAAAGGCAATCACTTTTAAAATATTTTTTAAGCTATTTTAGGTGTTAAATTTTATATGCATACATGCAATGAATTGGTCGTTTACTTACTTTTTTGATACATTTTCAATATGTTAAATTTTCATAAGGCAGAACTCGTTGATGCCGAAGCTATCGCAAAGCTTGTAAACTCTGCATACCGTGGCGAAACTAGTCGTAAAGGCTGGACGACAGAAGCGGATATTTTAGATGGCTTACGCACCACCACATCAGAAGTTGGCAAAATTATTAAAAGTAAAAGTGCCTTTATTTTAATTGGTGTGCTAAGGGATGAAGTGGTGGCAACAATTTGTTGCGAGTGGCAAGAGCTAGCCTTTAAAGACACAGTGCATTTTGGCATGATTGCAGTGAAACCTAGCCTGCAAAATAAAGGCTACGGCAAAACCTTGATACAAGCGGCAGAAGCCATATGCTTGCGCGAGTGGCGCGTGGTGGGCTTTCATATGGCGGTGATTTCGATTCGGCATGAGCTCATTGGGTTTTACGAGCGACTTGGTTATAAACGCACGGGCGAGTTTGCCGAGTTTCCCGTTAAATCAGATTTATGGCAACCAAAGGTTGAAGGTTTGAATTTGCAGTATTTGGCAAAGTTGGTTGAAGTAAAGAGAGCAGAAGTTCTTTAACGAACGTGGTAAGGAGCGCGCGGCTTGACCGGAATGTTAGCCGCCATTTTGTGCACCAATAATTGAATGCAATTCTTGGTTCTCGTACTCATGGCGGCTAAAAATAAATATAGGGACTGATATTAATAAATTAAATTTAGCATTTAGATGCATTTTCATTTTCAATTGGTAACATTCAATTGACACCATAGTAAAGAGTTGTAATTACGGCCGCAAGATTAGTGCTTAAATCGCTGTAATCCACTCATCACCAATGAGTACGCTGCTGGCACAACAACCAAGGTCAGCAAGGTCGATGAAATCATACCGCCGATAATCGCAACAGAAAGTGGTTTGTTGGTTTCAGAACCTGCACTAAAGCCAATAGCAGCGGGTAAAAGTGCCAAGATAATGGTGAGAGAAGTCATCACCACAGGGCGCAACCTCACTGGGCAAGCTTCTTTTAGCGCATCGTTAATGCTCGCGCCATTTTCTCTCAACTGGTTGGTTAAATCGACCAGCAAAATAGAATTTTTAGCCACCAAACCAAGCAGCAAAATCATGCCGATCATTGAGTAAATATTGAGCGTGTTACCCGTTATCAGTAGCGCAATTAAACCACCAATAATCGCAAGCGGTTGCGCTAGCATGATAATGACAGGTTGAATAAACGAGTTAAACTGGCTTGCCAGAACCATATACAAAAGTAACAGCGCAAGCATAAATACAAAGGTTACGTTTTTCATGGTTTTACCAAACTCTTCAGCTTGGCCAGTCAACTTGATTTTGTAGTTTGGCGGCACAAGTTTTGCCGCAGTTTCTTTCACAATATCTACAGCCTCGCCTAGTGAAACATTTGGGTTTGCATAAAAATTGACTGCGTATTGCAAATCGTAGCGGCCTATTACGGCTGGGCCTAGTTCCGCTTTAAAGTTTGCTAAGGCATCTAAACGTACTAATTGACCGCTACTAGCACGTAAGTAAATTTTGCTTAAATCTGCAGCGTTTTTAAGTGCTTCATCACTCGCTTTTAAGCGTATGTCATAGCGTTGGCCATCGCTGGTAGTGTCGTTAAATTTAGCCACGTTAATTCCCCCTGCATAAAGGGAAACAGCTGTGGCAATATCGTTGGCGCTAATTCCTAAATTGGCTGCGCGTTCGCGGTCTATCTGCATGCTAAGTTGTGGCAAATCAAGCTGAACATCGACATCTACTTTGCCTATACTGTCTAAATTGCTTAAGCTTTGTTGCATCAATTGCGAGATGCGACCAATTTCTTCTAAGTTATTGCCAGTCAGGTTAAATTGCAGCTTTTCATTACGTTGGCCGCGCGAAATAGAGCCAGCAGAAGGTAGGGCGCGAGCCCCTGGAATCACATCCAGCTCTTTTTTTAGTAATTTAATCAGATCTTGCTGGCTAATTTCACGCGCTTCTTTAGGTTTTAAACGCACATTCACGCTGCCCTGATTCACTTGCCCGCGTGAACCAACCCCAATCGAGGCAAAATAACTATCAACTTCGTTTTTGTGTTTTGCAAGTATTGCTTCTACTAGTTTTAAGCGCGAGTCGGTATATTCTAAACTTGCCCCTAAAGGTGTTTTAACCGTGATACTAAAGCTACTTTCATCCGATTCTGGTACAAAATCTTTTTGTACATATTTAAGTGAGATAAACCCAAAAACACCTACAAATAATGCGGTAATCAGCAACACTAAGCCACGATGGTTTAAGGTGATACTTAACAATTTTTTATACTTATTTTCAAATGCAGTTAAGCCTTTGCCAACAGCGTTATAGAGCGCATTTTCAGTCGGTTTTACCTTTAAGTAGCGCGAGCATAACATCGGCGTGAGCGTA
>JAIYEJ010000247.1 GCA_027487055.1 Methylotenera sp.
AAATTAATTAGAATTTTAAATTTTTGGCGCCCTTTATGCAATTTGATTTTGCTATAATCACGTTAATAATTAAATTTCGTAAAAATTTCGAACAAGGTTGTTAACACATTGTTTTTTAATAAAAAATCACCACCAGCCAATGCGCGTGTGCAAGCGACACAAAGCCCAGCACAGCAACATGGTGCTAAATTAATTCGTGAGGCATGGTGGCTTGTTCTTATTCTGCTTGGTTCTTACCTTGCAGTTATTTTATTTACATATCACCAAACAGATCCTTCTTATAACTTTACAAAAAGTGAAGGAACAGCTGTTCAAAACGCTGGTGGAATAGTTGGCGCTTATCTTTCAGATCTATTGTTGAATGTGTTTGGTTTTTCAGCTTGGTGGTGGGTGGTTTTTATCTTTTATAGTGTGTGGTTGATGTATAAGCGTTTAGATCTCACCATTTCTGAGCGACCGTTTTTTGTCTTTAATTTAGTTGGTTTTGGTTTGTTGCTAGTTACCTCATCAGCTCTTGAAAATGGACATTTGATTAATCTGCCTTCGGCATTACCAAATGGTTATGGGGTGTTAGGAAATGCTGTTGATAGTGTATTAAGAAGTATTTTTAACTATTCAGGCTCTAGCATGATATTGCTATTGTTATTTGCTATTGGTTTTAGCTTATTTAGTGGCTGGTCATGGCTCATGATTACCGAAAAGTTAGGTGCTAGTTTAATTGCAAGTTACCAATGGGCGTTTAATAAATATTACGATTGGCAAGATAGAAAAGCCGGTAAAGTAGTCGAGCAAAAACGCGAAGAATTTGTTGAAAATGAACGTAAACGTGTAGAGGATCGTGCCCCGCTTGAGATTAAAGCCCCTCAAACTGAGATTATCAAAAGCGAACGTGTACAAAAAGAAAAACAAACAACCTTGTTTGCCTCTGACCCAGATTCCACATTGCCGCCATTGCATTTGTTAGATGAACCTAAAAACACGGTTGAGTTACCATCAGCGGAAACCTTAGACTTCACCTCACGCTTAATTGAACGCAAATTGGTTGATTTTGGGATTGAGGTTAAGGTTATTTCGGCACAACCCGGTCCTGTGATTACTCGCTTTGAGTTTGAGCCTGCTGCAGGCGTTAAGGGCAGCCAAATAACTAATTTAGCTAAAGATTTAGCGCGCGCTCTTTCAGTAGTAAGCATACGCGTAGTTGAAACTATTCCCGGTAAAAGTTGCATGGGTTTAGAAATTCCAAACCCAAAACGCCAAATTGTATTTTTATCTGAAATCATGAGCAGTCAAGCCTACGCAGATGTGAATTCACCATTGGCGATTTCCTTAGGTAAAGACATTGCAGGCAAACCTGTGGTCGCAGATTTAGCCAAAATGCCACATGTATTGGTGGCTGGTACCACGGGTTCAGGTAAATCTGTGGCTATTAACGCATTGATTTTAAGCTGGTTGTACAAGGCAGATGCGTCACAGGTGCGTATGATTTTAATCGACCCAAAAATGCTTGAGCTTTCGGTGTATGAAGGCATTCCACATTTATTAGCGCCAGTCGTTACTGACATGCGCCAAGCCGCAAATGCGCTTAATTGGTGTGTAGCCGAGATGGAGCGTCGTTATAAACTCATGTCCAGCCTAGGCGTTCGTAATTTGGCAGGATATAACCAAAAAATTAAGGAAGCTGAAAAGGCAGGGGAGAAAATTCCACACCCTTTTACCTTAACACCAGATTCGCCAGAGCCTTTAGAAGAAATGCCAATGATTGTGGTGGTGATTGATGAGCTGGCCGACTTAATGATGGTGGTGGGCAAAAAAGTAGAAGAGTTGATTGCGCGATTGGCACAGAAAGCCCGCGCTTCAGGGATTCATCTCGTGCTTGCAACACAGCGACCATCGGTAGATGTGATTACTGGTTTGATTAAAGCGAATGTTCCTACGCGCGTGTCGTTTCAAGTGTCATCAAAAATTGATTCGCGTACCATACTAGATCAAATGGGCGCTGAAGCATTACTAGGTCAAGGCGATATGTT
Organism: Methylotenera sp.; assembly: GCA_027487055.1. Classification (GTDB taxonomy): domain Bacteria; phylum Pseudomonadota; class Gammaproteobacteria; order Burkholderiales; family Methylophilaceae; genus Methylotenera_A. The sequence goes on from JAIYEJ010000247.1 coordinate 2,028, forward strand.
GTATATGCCATCTGGCACTGGCTACCCACAACGCATACACGGTGCATTTGTATCTGATCAAGAGGTGCATAAGGTGGTGAACTACATCAAGGCCAATAGCGAGCCGAACTATATTGAAGGAATTTTGACTAACGAAACAGAAGGCGGCAGTGAGCTTGGAGATTTTGGTGACGATGGCGCAGAGAAAGACCCGCTTTACGATGAAGCAGTTTCTATTGTTCTAAAAAGCCGCCGCGCGTCCATTTCATCGGTACAGCGCCAATTGCGTATCGGCTACAACCGTGCAGCACGTTTAATTGAAGATATGGAACGTGCTGGCTTAGTTTCTGCCATGCAGAGTAATGGGAACAGGGAAGTGTTAGTAAAAGGTGGCATGAGTGACGAATAAGATTGTATTTTCCGTGTTGATGTTATTTGCCAACTTGGCGATAGCAGATGGAGTCTCTAGCTTACGTGATTTTTTTAACAATACCAGTAGCATGCGCGCCCAGTTTAACCAAGTGGTGAATGATAAACAAGGCCGTAAAGAGCAAGAAGTCGAAGGTACCATGCAATTGCAGCGCCCTAATAAATTTCGCTGGGATTATAAAAAACCTTACGAGCAACAAATTGTGAGTGACGGTAAGCAAGTGTTTTTGTTTGATGCCGATTTGCAACAAGTCACCATTCGTGAATTAAGTAAAGCTTTGGGCTCTAGCCCTGCCGCATTATTGGCTGGGGGCGAGGCGGTTGAGAAAAGTTTTACACTTAAAAACGCAACGCGCAAAGATGGCCTTACTTGGGTTTTAGCGCTACCAAAAGATAAAGACAGCGGTTTCGAGCGAGTTTTGCTTGGTTTTAAGGCACAAGAACTTCGCAAAATGGAAATGTACGATAGTTTTAACCATGTCACACATATTACTTTTAGCGAAGTAGAACGTAATCCATCCTTGCAAGACGCTACTTTTTTATTCACCACGCCTAAAGACGCAGATGTGGTTGGTGAGTAGTTAGCTTAAGTATTTTGCTAGCAACTCTATCAATAAACCAATAAAATAAGCTTTTAATTTATCTAGTGAAAATAGGTGAATAGCTTATTTCAAACCAATACGCCACAAGCCCCGCTCGCAGAGTTATTGCGTCCAAAAACCTTGGATGAAGTCGTTGGACAAACCCATCTATTGGGCGAAAATAAACCACTTCGGTTAGCGTTTCAGTCTGGGCATTTACCTTCGATGATTTTATGGGGGCCGCCTGGCGTGGGCAAAACCACCTTGGCACGCTTAATCGCCAATACTGCTGAAGCA
>JAIYEJ010000218.1 GCA_027487055.1 Methylotenera sp.
ATAATGAAATTGAACTAAAATCATTTGAACTTGAATTTCCTGTTACTGTTCAGCAAAAAGTCATTGATCTAAATCCTGAAAAAACAGTCTTGGCAAAAGCGATGTTTGATACTGCAAATTACCAAATTAGATTTGGTGAGTTTGGCGCTGCGAAAAAAACATTGTACACATTAATAAAACAATACCCGAATATAGATATCACGCAAAGCGCTAAAAAACGTTTGAACGCACTAGAGATAGTTAAGGCGGTTGAAGGTGCTAATAAAAAAAGAAAAGAGTTAGAGTGATAAGTGAAAATCGTTTAAAGCCTGATTAACATAAATAATAAAATCTAAATTTTAGATTATCATTCGCGGTAAAATAGCGTCAACTTAAGACCGTTGGCGCTTTGTTTTTTTGTAAGCATACTTTCAATTTATGTCATTAAAAATTTTTGAGATTTTTTATTCGCTTCAGGGGGAAACCTCACGTATGGGTTTGCCTACTGTATTTGTGCGACTAACAGGCTGCCCAATGCGTTGCACTTATTGTGACACTGCTTATGCATTTAGTGGTGGAAGTAATATGGAAATATTAGAAATTCTGAATAAAGTTGCTGAATATGGCTCAAAGTACGTGACAGTGACAGGCGGTGAGCCACTTGCACAAAAAGAATGTTATAAATTATTACAAAGCTTATGCGATGCGGGTTACAGCGTATCCCTTGAAACAGGCGGGGCTTTAGATATTGCGCCTGTAGATAAGCGCGTATCGGTCATTTTAGATATTAAAACACCAGCCTCTAATGAAGAAAAAAACATGCGCTGGGAAAATATAGCGCATATAAAACTAAACGATGAAGTTAAATTTGTGTTGTGTAATCGTGCTGACTACGATTGGGCAAAATCGAAAATTACTGACCTAAAACTAACAGAGAAATGCCCAATTCTATTTTCACCTAGTTATCATGAATTAAGCGCAGATACTCTTGCTGCTTGGGTGTTAGCGGATAAATTGCCAGTTCGTATGCAAATGCAACTTCATAAAATTCTATGGGGAGAAAAACAGGGTGTTTAAAATGGAGGGTATATGTTTGCTTATGCAACGGTAGGGTGTACCAATTTTGAAGCATCGCTTAAATTTTTTGATGCGACAATGCAGGTGTTGGGCTACAAAAGAGTACAAGAATATTTAAAAGAAGGTTGGGTGGCTTATGGCGACCCTAATAATGCTGCTAACCCATCTAGCCCCTTATTATGGGTGTGCAAAAATCCCTATAACTGCCAGCCTGCAACGATAGGAAATGGCAGCATGATGAGTTTTGCAGCACAAACCCGCGCGCAAGTAGATGCCTTTTATGTGGCAGGGTTGGCAAATGGCGGTAGCAATGAAGGTGCGCCTGGAACAAGAGAAGCCTATGGCCCAGATTTATATTTAGCTTATGTGCGTGACCCCATGGGGAATAAGTTCTCAGTTTCTACACGTAGCCCAACTTAATGAAAAATTTTAGCAAAAAAGCGGTCGTGCTACTTTCTGGCGGCTTAGATTCGGCGACTTGCTTGGCGATTGCAAAAAGCCAAGGGTTTGATGCGTATTGTTTAAGTTTAGACTATCACCAACGCCATATTGCCGAACTGCAAGCCGCGCAAAATATAGCCACTATCCTAGGTGCGGCAGAGCATAAAACCGTACAGCTTGATTTAAGTTTATTTGGTGGCTCTGCGCTTACTGATATTAAAATCGAAGTACCAGAAAGTGGTGAAAACTCAATCCCAGCTGGCATTCCTGTGACTTATGTGCCTGCACGCAATACCATTATGTTGTCGCTGGCTTTGGCTTGGGCTGAGGTGCTAGGGGCGCAAGATATTTTTATTGGCGTCAATGCACTTGATTATTCTGGTTACCCAGATTGTCGTGGCGAATATGTAAAGGCGTTTCAAGAGATGGCGAATTTAGCAACCAAAAGTGCGGTAGAAGGCCAAAAAATCACCATACATGCACCCTTGATTGACATGACAAAAGCAGAAATCATTGCTCTGGGAACCAAGCTGATTGTGCCTTACAGGGCAACTGTTTCATGTTATCAAGCCGATAAAAATGGTGAGGCATGTGGCCGCTGCGACTCTTGTCGTTTGCGGCGTGAGGGCTTTATAAAAGCCAAGGTGCAAGATCCAACACTCTATATCGATTAAAAGTCTGTAAAAGTATATTGAAAACTCTGTTTTACTACTTGCAGCATCTACTATTATTGGCGTATAATCCGCGCCTTTCAGTCAAAGTTTATTAGAGAACAAGATTATGGTCGTTATTCGTTTATCACGCGGTGGCTCTAAAAAGAACCCATTTTACAACGTTGTGGTGGCAGATTCGCGCAATCGTCGCGATGGTCGCTTTATTGAGCGTGTAGGGTTTTACAATCCATCAGCCAAAGTAGCCATTGATGCCTTACGTATCGATGAAGCGCGCGTTACCCATTGGAAAAACAATGGTGCGCAATTGTCAGACACAGTGTCACGCTTAGTTAAAACGCACGCAAAAGGCCCAGAGGCAATGATTGCTGCTAAGGCTAAAGATGCACAAAAAGCTGAAGCTGCGAAAGCTAAAGCAGTTGCGCTTGAAGCAGAAAAAGTGAAAGCCGCGGCAGATGCTGCTAAGGCAGAAGCTGATGCTAAAGCGGCAGCCGAAGCAGAAAAAGCGGCAGAAGCTGCAAAAGCAGCCGAAGTTGAAGCGGCTGCAGCGCCTGCTGAAGAAGCTCCGGCAGCAGAAGTTGCTGCTGAAGAAGCGCCAGCAACAGAAGCACCAGCAGCTGAGTAATATCGAAACAAATAAAGAATGTTAGCTAAGGGCAACAGTAGTGTGCCTGATTTAGTGATGATGGGGCGAGTGATCGCCCCATATGGCGTTTTAGGGTGGCTTAAAATTCATCCTGATACTGAAGTGTTTGATGGCTTGTTGGATTACAAAACATGGTGGCTAGGCAAAGGTGACGACTGGCGCGAGCTTAAAGTTGAAAGCGCCAAAATTCATAACGATGTATTAGTCGTTAAGCTACAAAGTATCGATGATAGAGATGCCGCGTTTGCCTGCAAGGGTAAGCAGGTAGCGGTTCCTAGGGCATCCCTACCAAAGTTAAAAAAGGATGAATATTACTGGTCTGATTTAATTGGGCTAGCAGTTAAAAATCAACAGAATGTTGATTTTGGCAAAATAATAGATGTATTTGCGACAGGCGCCAACGATGTGATTGTTGCAAAAAGTGATACTGGGCAAGAGCGTTTGATGCCTTATATCGCAGAAGTTATTTTAGAAGTAGATGTAAACGCAAAGACCATGTTGGTAGACTGGGACGCGGATTTCTAGGCCTTATAATTAGAAGAAGCTCATGAAATTTGATGTCATTAGTTTGTTTCCAGAAGCGTTTGATGCGATTACAAAACATGGCATTACTGCGCGGGCGTTAGAGCGCAAGATTTATAGCTTGAACCTGATTAATCCGCGTGAATTTACGTCGGATAATCACAAAACGGTGGATGATAGACCGTATGGCGGTGGGCCCGGCATGGTGATGCTGGCAGAACCGTTAGAAAAGGCAATATTAGCGGCTAAGGCTGCAAATGTGGGTGCAAAAGTGATTCACTTATCACCGCGTGGCGAAACGTTAAATCACCAAAAAGTAATGGATTTAAGTCATCAGCAAGGATTGATTTTGTTGGCTAGTCGTTACGAAGGTGTAGATGAGCGCTTGTTACAGTCGATGGTGGATGAAGAAATTTCTATCGGTGACTATGTGTTAAGTGGTGGGGAATTACCTGCCATGGCCCTGATAGACGCGATTGTGAGACAGTTGCCAGGAAGTTTGGGCGATGCGGATTCGGCGATAGAAGATTCATTTGTGAATGGATTGCTTGACTGCCCTCACTATACGCGGCCAGAGGTATATGAGAATAAAGTGGTGCCTGAGGTATTGTTATCAGGCAACCATGCAAAAATTAAAGAATGGCGATTAAAACAATCGCTTGCTTTAACAAGGGCAAAACGCCCGGATTTATTGGCCGCAAGGTCGTTGACGAAAGAAGAAGCACGGCTGCTACACGAAGTCATAAGAGAGCAGGAACAAGCCTCTTCATAATTTAAAAGGAACCCTGGACACAGGGATAAATATAGGAAACAAAATGGCAGACATTATCAAACAACTAGAGCAGGAAGAAATTGCCCGCCTAGACAAAAAAATACCTACATTTGCACCAGGCGACACGGTTGTTATTGGCGTAAACGTAGTTGAAGGTACACGTAAACGTGTGCAGGCTTACGAAGGTGTAGTAATTGCAATTCGCAACAAAGGCCTTAACTCATCATTTATCGTACGTAAAATTTCATCTGGTGAAGGTGTTGAGCGTACATTCCAAACTTACTCACCGTTAATAGCTTCTATTGAAGTTAAACGTAAAGGTGATGTGCGTCGTGCAAAACTTTACTACTTGCGTGAGCGTTCAGGTAAATCTGCACGTATTAAAGAAAAATTAAGCGCACGCGATAAAGAAGTGATGACGCCAACAGAAGCAGAAGCGCCAAAAGAATAAGACTAACTAGACGTTGTTTAAAAACCCCAAAATGAACGTTTTGGGGTTTTTTATTGTGTAGATTTTGATCATATTTTTTTAATATACCAAATTGTTATTTGCCATGTGTTTAAAATTCTAGTTTAATTGTCATATGTTGAATATAAGTACAAAGCTAAAAGAAAAAAAACTTCCTCCGCAGTATGAAGCAATCGTAGAAGCACCTTTTGGTTCGGTGGGTATTCAAATTCATGGGGTGCAAGTTGCTATCGATTTATTGCCTAAAAAGCATGAATCTAAACAATCTCAGCATAAAATTGCCGCACAAGTGGCAAAACAAGTTGAGGCATATTTTGCAAATGCTTTTAACGATTTTAATTTTCCAGTGGTGTATAAAGGCACGCCTTTTCAGCGTCGTGTTTGGCAGGCAATTAGCGCGATTCCAAAAGGCCAAGTGCTTACTTATAGTGAAATCGCACAACAAATTGGCAGCGGTCCTCGTGCGGTAGCAAACGCTTGCGGAGCCAACCATTTGCCTTTAGTGATTCCGTGTCATCGCGTGGTTGCTAAAGATGGCTTAGGTGGTTTTATGAACGGTGCAGTTGGCGGCCAAAAAGTAAAAAAATGGCTATTAAAACACGAAGGCATCACGTTTAAAAATGACAAACCGATTAGGCCAGCAGCGTTTGAGTGAATTTAAGCCAGATAACCCGCAGCTTGATACTTTTATTGATCACCTTTGGCTTGAAGACGGCCTTTCTAAAAACACGCTAGAAAGCTACCGCGCCGATTTAAGCCAATTTAACGCTTGGTTGCTCAAGCAAAAAAGTGCGATATTAACCGCAAACCAAGCCGAAATTCAGCAATATCTTGCCATTAAGTTTCCGCAAAGCAAACCGCGCAGCATTAGCCGTTTAATTGCTAGCATGCGACGCTTTTATCGCTATGCACTGAGAGAAAACTTAATAGAAAAAGACCCAACTCTACAAATCGAATCGCCAAAACTCCCTCGTAGTTTGCCCAAAAGTTTAAATGAGCAAGAAGTCGTGGATTTACTAAACGCACCCAATATCAACGACTCGATTGGTCTGCGCGATCGTGCCATGCTAGAGCTGTTATACGCCAGCGGCCTGCGCGTGAGCGAGCTGGTGAGCATTAAAGTCAACGAGGTTAGCACCCAAGATGGCATTGTGCGCGTTACTGGTAAGGGCAGTAAGACTAGATTAGTGCCAATGGGTGAAGAGGCGGCTGATTGGATTAATAAATACCTTGCCCATGCCCGCCCAGAAATTTTGCAAAAGCGTCTATGTGATGCCTTATTTGTGACTGCGCGCGCAACAGATATGACGCGGCAAGCCTTTTGGTATTTAATTAAACGCTATGCGCTTATGGCGGGCATCTCCAAACATATGAGCCCACACGTGTTGCGCCATGCGTTTGCTACACATTTGTTGAATCATGGTGCAGATTTACGTGTGGTGCAGATGTTGTTGGGACATTCTGATATTTCGACTACGCAGATTTATACGCATGTGGCGCGCGAGCGTTTGAAGCAATTGCATAGTGTGCATCATCCAAGAGGCTAGCTTAATAAGTTAGCCCATATTCAAAATCTAAAATGTGGCTGTAAGCCTTATGGCTAGCCACCTAATGTCACAAAAAATTCATAATCTTTGGCATAGCTATTGCTCTACATAAAATGTTTTTTCTAATATTTTAAAAGGGGATGGTATTTATAATGGAAAAGATTTATATAAAATTACCTAAAGCAATAAAAGAATTTGAAAAAGGTAACCGCACTTTAAGCCTAAGACATAGACAGCTATTGCTGATGATAGATGGTACACGCACAACCGAAGAGCTAACCAAATTATTTAGGAATATTGATGCATCACAAATTTTGAGCGATTTAGAAAAGCTTGGCTACCTAGTAGATAAAAATTCGACAGTAAGCGATAAAGTTTCGACAGTTATTCCTCAATCTGCTGAAAAAGACGTTTTGGATGCAATCTCTAGTGACCATGTGGCTTTTATAAAAGGCTTTTTGATTTCAGAATTAGAGATAAATGTTGGCGCAATGATGAGCCGAGACTTAATCTCTAAAATACAAAAAGTAACAGATAGCGCAGAATTAAAACCCTGCATAGCCCGCTGGCACATGGCGATTCGTGATTCTAAAAATGGGCGTACAGTTTCGGATGAATTGATGGGCAAATTACATCACATTATTGCAAACCCGCCAAGAGTAGCTTCTTCAAAAGTAGCTTCATAATTTATTAAATAAATACTTTGGAAGCCCATGGAAATTGGCAATAGGGTAAGTTGTTTAAAATGATTTTTAATAAATATAAGTATTTTTAGCTTGTCGGCGACCCAATTTCTGTTGCTAAGCCAAAAGAAATTGGGAAAAGGCTGCCCTGCTACCACTTTCCTCATTGGGTCTTATTGCCTTATCTGCAACTGCCTTTGTAATTTAGCAATTTAACACAGCTTAAATGTTATTTATCATAACGCTTACTATCTCAAAATATTGCTATTGAAATCTCCGATAAAATTTGATATATAATTTGATCGAAGTTATTCATGATGAACATGCGAAGCTGGACTATATATAATAAAGTCACGAGTGTCATTTTTTGTGTCCACACTAC
>JAIYEJ010000316.1 GCA_027487055.1 Methylotenera sp.
ACCCTTGGCCTGAATCGCTTCAAAGCAACGTTGTAAGATCAATTGTCGTGTAGATGTGCTCATAAGGGGCACAAATATACCAACAAGTTTGTTTAAATGTTAACAAAGTGTGGAAAACGCGGCTTTATTTTTTCATTCCGAAAAACGCTTTGAAAGGAGCTATGAAAATTGAATCCAAAATAGTCATAAATCGATTTTTTTTGGATTTGCGTTCAGAACCATAATATTCAGAGCCATAAGATTGTCCATAGCCATAACCATAACCATAGCCGTAGCCGTAGCCGTAGCCGTAGCCGTAGCCATAACCGTAGCCATAACCGTAGCCGTAGCCACCAATACCTCCTTTAATCGCATTGTATACTATACCGGCGTTTAAAAACTTACCATCTTTAACGCTTCTATCCAACAATTCTGACACCGCAGTTCGAGGTGTGTAACCGTGTCTAACAATGAATAACGCTGTATCCACAAAGCTCGCAATTTCCATAGCGTCTGTCACCAAACCCACCGGAGGACAGTCAATTACAACGTGGTCATAAATTTGAGCCAATTCATCTACCAATGTTTTATATCGACCATTCAAAATTAATTCCACTGGATTAGGAGGTATTGGGCCTGCCGGAATTACCGATAATCCAGGGTATGCCTCTACATCAAAAATGATACTTTTAGAATCACTATTCCCAGACAAATAAACACTTAATCCTGTTCTTCTATCAAGTTTAAAATGTTTTGAAATATTCGGTTTGCGAAGGTCACTTTCAATTAACACAATTTTCTTACCTGCAAGAGCATAACCAATTGCCACGTTTGTCGCAACAAATGATTTACCTTCACCAGGAAAAGAACTAGAGATAAGAAGTTTTGACTTTCCTCCCATTTTCAAATAACCCAAATTTGTTCTTAGGGCACGCATTTGCTCAGCAATCAAAGATCGATTGCCATCTTTCAAAATGAGTGGAGATTCAGTCTCAATAAAATTGAGTTCCCCTACTACTGGAATTGAAGATAGTCGCTCAATTTCTTGCTTACTTAATATCTTATTGTTAATACTGGCTTTAACAAAAAGTATTATAATTACAATTAATGAAAAGGCCATGCCAAAACCCAGATATGTCAACGTCCGCTTTGGACTCACCAAAACTCCAGTTTTAATTGAATCGATGATACGTATATCGCTTAACGTTCCCGCCATTTCGATAGCCGCCTCTTCACGTTTCTGCAACAAGAAAATGTACAAGTTGTTTTTCAGATCTTGCTGTCGCGTAATAGCAAATAAACGCCGCTCCTTACTTGGTATGCTACGCATTAACAAATCGTATTCTCCCTCATACCTATTATAATTTGATTCCGCCTTCTTTCTGAGTAAATTCAAGTTTATTCGTGCATTTTTAATATTCTCCAACAAATTCGATTTTAACATCGCTATTTCATTGGCCAGTAATTTCACCCTGTCATTCTCCGGTCCGTTCTGTTCATACAATGCAGCATATTCTGACTCCGCAGTATTCAATTTCCCAAGATAATTATTTATCGCGTTATCATTTAAACCAATCAAACTCGGTGAAATACCAACTTTTTTAATTTTACCTTTTACATAAGCATCAACTTCATCAAGAATCATCAATTGTATTTCAATCTCCGAGTGCTGCTTATCTCCAGTTTTTACTTTTTCTAGGAACAATTCCGCTTCTTTCGATAGTTGTTGTATATTGTTCTGCTTTTTATAAATTTCCAATTCACTTTCAACACTATCTAAATCATTACCAACATACATCAATCGACTGTCGATAAAATCCATTGTGTATCTTGCTTTTTTTCTCTTTTCATTTTGAGTAACTTGTTGGTAGCTTTCCACCACCGTCCTCAACAATCTCTTACCAAACTCCACATCCGAAACATTTGCAGTCAAATTAATCACTGATTTCGTTTTCTCTTTTGTCAGTGAAATCATATTTGCAATTTCCTGCGTAGCCGATTCAAGCGTTCGAAAAACAACAAATCTTTTTCCTTTTAATTCTTTATCCTTAGTTGATGATGGCGCAAATTCGTCGGTTTTTCTCTTGTAATTCAGACCACCTTCTGTTGAAATTCTTTTTTCAATAATCACTTTGTTTCCACCGAGAATTAATGGCCTATTGTAGGTGACGAATTTTCCTTCGATTTCTAATTGTCCTTTTTTGATTTCAAAAGATAATTGAACCGGATAAACCGTATCTGGATTCAACAAAACAATATTAAAGGGCAATAAGTTATACTGCTGAAATTGGGTATTAACACGCCCTACCTGCAGCAACTGTATTTGGGCGTTGAGTTTTTTGGCTGCCCCTCGCATAACATCCACACCCTTAATCACCTCCATCTCATCTTCTATGAAAGTGGCATTTTGCTTAAATGCAACTTGCTCCAACAAATTCCCCATTGATTGAGATTCATCTTTAAGCAAGATAGAAGTACCCACCTGATAAATATTTGTTTGATACCTAAGATATACTTTGGCTGAAAACAAACCCAAAAACAGAGCAACCAATATAACAGGCCAATATGGGATATAATCCCTTAAAAAAACCTCCAATGAATTCCCTGACTCTTCTGAGGTCTGCTTTTCACCAGATACTCGCTCTTTATATTTGCTCATTTAATTTATTTAGTAAAGTTATTTATGAATAAGTATAATATGCTCAATGTACTTGTAATTTGAGCGAAATAATTAACCAATTGAACATTGGTTTCAATGAATTTTCTTCTATTCGGCTCTAGGTAAACGATATCATTTGGCTGCAAATAGTAAACTGGACTGTTAAAAACAGAAGCGTCAGTCAAATTCACCGTGTACACCTCACGAACGCCCGTGTTTTGCCTGATGACTCTAATATTATTCCGTTTATCCATCCACTGAATACCTCCAACCATACCTAGGAATTGCAAAATGTTTGTATTGTTATTCATAATTACAGTGGTAGCACCGCGATCTGAATTAATAAAGGTCACCCTAAAATTCATTAACCGCACACTTATCACTGGGCTTTTCAAATAACTCGACAGTTTAAGTTGCAAACTGTCCGATAATTGTCTCTGAGTCATTCCAACAACTCTAATATTGCCAATTTTTGGAAAATCTATAGTTCCATTCGCGTCCACTAAATAACCAAAATATCCACCACCTTGAGCACCTTGTTGCATTAACGCCTGAACCCCATTCACGCTACCACCCAACATCGGTGCATTGAATAATTGAGCACTCAGCTGATCTGAAGCATAAACAAATATACTCAATTGGTCTCCTGAATGAATATTTATATCCGCAGCACTATCCAAAGTTGAATAGGAAGAATCTTTCAATCCTTGAAAAAGGATTTGATCTTTATAACTAAAGCAAGAAGACAATGTAAGCGATGTTGTTAGAATAAACAACCAAAGGACTCTGCGTGAATATTGCATAATTTAATTGCAAAATTACATTATTAACTTGAGTGCTCAAATGTAAGTGGCTAAGTAATTAGAATATTCACAAAAACAAGGGATTTAATGAATGTGCAACTTAACGAATTAAGGTTTTATCCTGCCGTACATCCTTGGGAAGGGTATGCTCTCGCGTACGTGCTTCAACTTGCACACCCAAGTCACCAAACGCTCCAAG
>JAIYEJ010000249.1 GCA_027487055.1 Methylotenera sp.
AATGCCAATAAAGCGTGGTAACTGGGCATGCAGTCTCGCCTGTTTTAAGCTCTGGTTTATATTTGCAGCCACTACAATAATTGCTCATGCGTTTAATATACGCGCCACTTGCGACATATGGCTTGCTAGTAAAGCGCCCTCCATTGGCATATAAGGCCATACCAGCCACGTTGGGCAGTTCTACCCATTCCACAGCATCCACATAAACCGCCAAATACCAACTTGCGACTTGTTTTGGATCAATTTCCGCCAAAATGCCAAACATACCCGTCACCATTAAGCGTTGACTATGATGCGCGTAACCATGTTGCATCGTATCATGCACGGTTTGGCGCATGCAGTTCATCTGCGTATCGCCAGTCCAATACCAATTTGGCAAAAGGGCCGTATGTTGGTAATGATTAGCCTCCGCCAATTGTGGCATATCCAACCAATACACGCCGCGTATAAACTCGCGCCAGCCTAAAATTTGCCTAATAAATCCTTCAACACTCGCCAAAGAGAGTTGTTTTTGCTGGTGAGACTGCAACGCTGCGGCAATCACCTCGCGCGGGTTAAGCAATTTAAGATTAAGCGATGTAGATAGTAGCGAGTGCCATAGATACGGGCTTTGACTCGTGTCTGTAATCTGCCACATGGCGTCTTGATGGTCGCCAAAATATGCCAGCTTATTTGCAATAAAGTCATCTAAAAATAGAAGCGCCTCAGCACGCGTGGTTGGCCAAATAAAGTGGTTTAGACTCCCCGGATGGTTAGCAAAGTGCTTTTCTACATCATCCATCACCGCTTGGGTCAGCTTATCAATATTTACTTTTGGGGCATTAGGTACGTTTTGCGGCCCAGCTTTACCAAATGCTTTGCGGTTTTCTGCATCGTAATTCCAAGCCCCACCAACCGGTTCTTTACCCTGCATTAAAACATTATATTTTTGGCGCATTTGGCGGTAAAAAAACTCCATGCGTAGTTCCTTTTTACCTGCAGCATAATGCTTAAAATCTGCTTTACTACACATAAAATGCGTATCATCACGAATCACTAAAGGCGTATTCGCTTGTTTACACACTGCAATTAAATCTTGCTCTAAGCGGTATTCGCCCGGCTCACAAACAATCACTTTTTGTGGCTTTAAGTTGGCAATGCGTGCCGCCCAAGCTTCTTTTAGGGTTACGTAATGATGCGTGCCGAGCTTCAAATAGCCACCTTGCAGTCCGCATGGATATTGACTTGCAAGGGCATCATAAAAATGCCGCATAGCAGATAAAAATAATACGATGCGCGCTTTGTGACTCCATGCTTGTGTGGCCTCAACACTTGCCTCCACCATCAAAACCTCATCTTGCGTCGCATCAAACCCTTCTAGGGCCGGATTATCCAGATTAAGTTGATCACCCAAAATTAATATTAGGTGACGGGTCATGCTTTGTTTTTAGATTGCGCGCGACATTTGTCAGAACAGTATTTCACAGCATCCCAATTTTTTGCCCAGGATTTTCTCCAAGACATTGTTAAACCGCATTGTGTACATATTTTGCTGGGCAAACTACTTTTATTGCCCTTGTAAGGATTATTTGACATTTAATGTGGATGTGTCATTGAATGTAGATAAAAGATTAAGTTAAGACAGTATTATTTTACTTCTTGACCATGTACATAAGTAGTTTTGTACCTAACGCTACCATCTTTATTCCATGCGGTTTCTATGCCCTCTTTTTTGCCGTTTACAAACTGCGTTTCGGCTGCTATTTGCCCGTTTTCATGCCAGCGCCTAAAGCTACCATGCTCTTGCCCTGCTTTATAATTAGCCTCTAGTTTTAACTTTCCACTTTCAAACCATTGGCACCAAATACCATCTTCCAAATCATCCACATAGTTGGTTTGAATATTTTTATTGCCATTTGGATACCAAAATGTTTCTAACCCTTGTTTCTTGCCATTTATCACATTAACTTCATACTTAGGTTGACCATCCGCGTAATATTCTTTTTGCGTACCCGTAAAGTTTTTATCAAAAATGCCAGTGGAAACAGCCAACTGGTTTGTAGCGATTAAAAATAGTGCTAATAAAAAAGTAATCAGTTTTCTCATATCGTAAAAAATTTCACCATGATTTAAGCGTTAAGTGTCGAGTATTAGTTAAGTGGCAAGCTTAGGATTAAGAATTAAAATATTTGTTCCTAATTACTTAAGATATTTAAGTAATTAAAAACAAAAAGCCCGCATCTAGCGGGCTTTTGTTTAAGCAATTAAGCTTATTTGTTCATTACGTACATTGTTACTTCAAAGCCAAAACGCATTTCAGTAGCTGCTGGTGTTGTCCACATGATAAGTTTCCTTTTAAAATTTGGCGTCTCACAATGATTCGCTTCATGTATTGCATTATGCGCGCACTTTTAAAAACAACCCTATGCGCATTGCGTAAAGTGGGCTCATGATTTTACTTAATAGAAATAATTAATTGATAATTATAATTGGCATGCAAAATGCATCATGCCTTTTAATATTAAATTAAAAATAACTTTAAAGAGTTTAAATTAAATCTAATGTCACATATAAATCTATTAAAAACTACTAAAATACTTACCTTGGTTTTGGCATTAATCTGCCCAATCCAAGCGCTTTGTAAAGGCCAAAATTTAACTGGTGAAAATACAAAATTATCTGACTCAAACCTAGCATTAACAATGGAAGAGAAGGCATGGCTATCTGAGCATAAAATAATTACAGTAGGCGTTAAGCATAGTTGGAAGCCTATAGAGTTTTTATCTGATCAGAAACATTTTCGTGGCATTACGATGGATTATTTGCATAAACTTGAGCCCCTATTGGGTGTGCAATTTAAAATGCTTGATATTGACGAAAATTCGACACAAAAGACAGATATTCTTTCAGCTGTGTCGAATCCCAAAACTATTGATGCTAGTAAATATGCTTTTACAAATCCCATACTAAAATTTTCTTATGCAATTTATGTACATAAAAAAAATAATAATATAAATGATGCGAAAGATTTAAATGGAAAGAAAGTTGCTGTGTTTAGCAAAGGGCAACTCGTAAACTTTTTAAGTAGCGATTACCCAAATATACATTTACGTAAAACTGACATTATTGAAGAAGCATTTATTGATATAGATACAAGAAAGTCTGACGCCTATATTGGTAATGAATTGGTTGTTGATTATGAAGCCAACTTACAAGGGATTGGTTTTTTAAATAAAGTTGGCTATGTTCCTATTGAAACAGAACTTACTATGGCCGTAAGAAAAGATTGGCCTATATTTTTGTCAATTTTGAATAAATCATTTATCGCCCTAGAATCTGAAAAAAATAGCATTCTAAGTAATTGGGACATGTCCCAATTTGAACAAAAAAATATTCTAATGTTTTTTATTGTTTCGTTGTTTTCAATATTAGCCAGTTTTTCACTATTTAAAGCGTTCAAACTAAAACAAAAAATGAAGGCGCAAGCATTAGAAGCACAAGAGCTAATTTGGCATCAAGCGCATTATGA
>JAIYEJ010000153.1 GCA_027487055.1 Methylotenera sp.
CAGGTGTCAACGGTAAGGAAGAGTTGGAAGCGTTTAAAACCTTGCCGGTTTTTCCAGAAAACTTGGCAGCACACTTGTGTCGACATGTACTAATGCAAGCGATGCCAGCGCTGGTGGAACATGATTTAAATACTTTTGGAAAGTGCATACAAGTATTGCAAACGCATGTTGGCGATTATTTTGCGCCTGCGCAAGGTGGTAGATATGCAAGTAGCAAGGTTGCAAGCGTGTTAGAACATTTAGAAAAAGAAGGTCTGGCTTGTTTTGGCCAGAGTTCTTGGGGGCCAACAGGTTTTGCTGTGCTTGAAAGTATAGAAGCCGCAGAAAAATGTTTAGCGAATTTAAAGTTAAGTTTTAATGATTCTGCGCTTGATTGGCAGATATGTAGTGCAAGCAATCATGGAGCAATTATTACTTTTTGATTTGGGTCAAGTCATTAAATCAATATGATGTTTAAAATGATTGCATTAATGCTAGGTTAACATCAAAAATAAACTGAGAAAATAACATGAAAAATACAACAATTTTGCATTTGATTACCCCCGCAAAAAATGCAAGTCCATTTGATGTCAATATGGCTTTTGATGCTGGATTTGAGAATATTATGCCGTATACCAACGTTTTCTTAAACGAGGTAACTGGGCTGGTACAAGATGCAATGTTCTCTCGTAGCCTGTCTGCAGTTAAGTTAGAGGGTGTATTTATAGGTGGGCGTGATATCGATCTAGCCATGGATATGTTGAATGCTGCCCAAAAAGCGACTTTTCCACCATTTGAGATTTCATTATTTGCTGACCCATCTGGTGCCTTTACTACAGGTGCTGCCATGGTCGCCAAAGTCGAGTTGTTTCTTAAAAAAGAGTTTAATACTGACTTGGTAGGTAAAAAAGTAGCTGTATTTGGGGCAACAGGCCCTGTAGGCGGTTGTGTTGCAGTAATTGCTGCTAAACAAGGCGCGCAAGTTGATTTAGTTGCGCATAGTAGCTTGGATGAGGCGCACAATAAAGCTGAAAGCTATAACCAACGCTATGGCACAACAATTGGTTGTGTAGATGGCATGTCTGATACTGCAAAACAAAAAGTGCTCGATCATGTTGATGTGGCTTTATGTTGTGCAGCCGCAGGGATTCGTGTAATTAGTGCCGCACAAATTACGCATTCAAATAGCTTAAAAGTGATTGCAGACGTGAATGCAGTACCACCAACTGGTGCGGAAGGTGTGGATGTGCATGCCAACGGTGAAAAAATTGCTGACACTCAGGTGGTAGGCATAGGTGCATTAGCCATTGGAGATTTGAAATATAAAACACAACATAATTTACTTAAACAAATGCTCGATACTGATAAGCCGGTATGTCTGGAATTTATGGCGGCTTTTGAAATGGCCAGTAGTCTGACTTAAATCGACTAGGTGTTAATTAGCTTTTGTGCAAAAGAAATTAATTATAGCCGCAACCAGCGCCCGAGCTTACACAAAGGCTGCTTGCGCTTCTGGTGATGAAGTGATTACCTTAGATGCGTTTGCTGATGCAGATTTGAACAGTATTGCAAGTGAAACGTACCAAGTAAAAATACAAGATTGGCAAATTGAGATTGATGATTTTAAAAGACAGTTTGTAAAAATTGATTTTACCAATGTACATGGTTTTTGTTATGGCAGCTTGTTTGATGCGGTGCCAGAACTATTAAACTGGGTTGCAACGAAAGTGCCAATTATCGGCAACAGTGCAGAAACCTTAAAAAAAGCCAAATCATTTAGTTTTTTTGAATTGTTAGACACTTTGGATATTGTTCATCCAAAGGTGAGTTTGGATTATCCTCAAGCACCTGATCGTTGGCTTTCAAAGTCAGTTGGGGGCTGTGGTGGTACTCACGTAAAGTTAGCAAAAGAGTATGATTTAGGCGATTATTTTCAAAAAGAGATAATCGGTGAGCCAGTTTCAATGCTGTTTGTGGCAAATGGTAAAGAGACTCAACTTGTTGGCTTTAATCGGCAATTAGTAGCGCCCACTATAGGGCTACCATACCGTTATGCGGGTGCAGTTGGTAGTTTGCAATTGCCAGATTCTGTCGTAAAAGCTTTTTGCAATGCTGCAAAAAAGCTTACAAATGCAATGGGATTGCTTGGCATTAATAGCCTGGATGCAGTTTTGCACGATGAAACATTAAGTATTTTAGAACTTAACCCAAGATTAAGTGCAAGTTTTGAACTTTATCCAAACTTGTGGGATGTGCATTTGCAAGCATGCAATGGAATATTGACAAGTTTGCCCATAAGCAATTCAACACACGCAAAATTGACGATTTTTGCTGATGAAGATATTGTAATAGACAGGGGTTTTGCTTGGCCAAATTGGACAGCAGACTTGCCAAATCAGGATTTAGCAAGAAATAGAATATTAAAAGATACACCCATTTGTACTGTGCTGGCAGAGGCAGAAACGGCAGAACTTGCGTATATAAATTTGCTAGAAAGAGCAAAACAGTTAAGGGAAATGATGAAATGAATAAACCGTTAATAACCAAAGGGCTCAATACTGCCGTTTGGCCCAGTATTAATGCAATCACGAATCCATTAGTTAAGCAATTAATTGCAAATGCGGATGGATTAAGTTTGGGCGTTTCTCAACATGCTTCAGGTTGCGTCATTGTAGATGCTGGCATTGCGCATCAGGGTTCAGCAGAAGCAGGGCGATTAATTGCAGAGATTTGTATGGG